>JAHWKY010000022.1 GCA_019347575.1 Actinomycetota bacterium
CGACTCGTCAGACGTGGCCACGGTGATCGAGGCGCTCGCCGACGCGGAGTGGAGCACCGACAGGGTCGGCATGTACGGCCTCAGCTTCCCCGGTTGGAGCCAGATGCTCGCGCTCGCCAGCGACGACGCACCGTCGCTGAAGGCGGTCGTCCCGGTCAGCCCGGTCACCGACCTGTGGAGCCTGTTCACCGAGCAGGGCGCGACGCTGGAGATCCTCGAGTTCCGGCCGCCGCTGTTCACTGCGCAGTTGGTGACCGGCGCTCGATCCGCGCGCGCCAACGAGACCGGTCGGCCGTTCGTGCCCGACACCGAGCCCGGCCACGTCGCCTGCCCCCGCTACAGCGAGGAGATCGAGACGTCCCCGCCGGTGTGGAACGGCGATCGCACCGCTTACTTCCAGGAGCGCGACCTACGCCCGCTGATCGACGGCACCAAGGTGGCGGTGTTCGCGACCGTGGGACTGCGGTGGGACGAGGGTGACCCGACGGGGGAGACCTGGGACCTCATGGTCGATCAGCTCGACGGGGTCTGGGATCTGCTCGGTCCGCACCGTCGCTTCATGCTGGGGCAGTGGGCTCACGGCTTCCCCACCCGCCCCGATTTCGACCAGATGGCGGTGGCGTGGCTCGACCGGTACCTGCGCACCTACGACCGCGACGATCCAGGCGCGATCAAGCCCGGTGTGGTGGAGTACGAGGACGACTCCGGCGTGTGGCACACCGCCAAGCGGTGGCCGCCCCGCGCCACCGACGCGACCCTGTGGCTCAGCGGCGACGACCTCGTCGCCGATCCCGGTGACGTGGAAGCGTCGAGCCGCACCTTCCTCAGCTCCGACCGGGTGCCGTGCGCGGGGGTCTGCATGCGGCCGTTCGCTGGTCGTCTGCCCGGCTGCGTCGGTGACCACCTCGTCTACGTGTCCGAGCCGCTGACCGAGGAGGTCGTGATCGCCGGCCACTACACGGTCGACCTCACCATCGAGAGCGACCTACCCGACGGCACGCTGGCCTCGTTCCTCTACCACACCGACGCGGACGATCCCTGTGCGGTGGCTGACCACACCGAGTCGGGCCAGGCGATCGCCGACCTGCGCCACGTGTTCGTCGACGAGGGCGCGGACTTCCCGGTCAACACCCCGACCGACATCACCCTGACCAGCGTGCCGCTGGCCAGCCGCATCCCCGCGGGCCACCGGCTCGTACTCACGGTCGGCTCGGCCGGGTGGAACACCGTGCCCGACCCCTACCGACCACACCTCACGGTCACCACCGGTCCGGGCACCGTCAGCGCCCTGACTCTGCCGGTCGTCGAGGGCACGTTCGCCACGACCTCATGACAGGCGCTCGACGTCGGGGTAGGCGTCGAAGCCCGCGTCGAAGCTGAGGATGCGACCGATGCCGTGGTCGGCCATGACGCCGAGGTGCAAGGCGTCGCGGGCCGACAGCCCGTAGCGGCCCAGCACGATGCGCTTGGCCTCCTGCACGTGATCCTCCAGGACGGGCAGGACCTCGTCCACCACGCCCAGGATCGCGTCGAACGCGGGCTGGATCGCATCGGGGCGGTCGATGGCGGTGTAGCGGTGCAGGATCTCCTGGAGTACCTCGACGTCGGTGACCAGGCGCTCCCCGGCGTCGATGAGGCGTTCGAGGACCCGCTGCGCACGGGTCTTGGAGGGGTGCTCGGCGCCGACGAGGTACATCGGGATGTTCGAGTCGACCAGGATCATCGCCCCAGGTACCCGGCCTCGATCTCGGTGAGCATCTGGTCGATGTCGGCGGTGGGGAAGTCGTGCCTCGCCGCGGCGCGGATCGCCGCGAGCTTGCGTGCGGCATCGGCCGACGGTCGCTCGCGCCGGGCACGGCGGAGGACCTGGCGGACCCACTCCGACACGGTCACTCCCTCCGCTGCCGCGACCTGGCGGATGGCGTCGAACTCGTGCTCATCGAGCAGTACCTGGAGCCGCTTACTCATAGCATGAGTCTAACGTACTACGGGAGGAGTAGAGAGTCGTTCTGCGCGTGCTGGCGGGGTCCAGGCGCGTCAAGTATCACGCGTGATACGATGGTGTCATGGCTGAGGTGAGCATGCGTGATCTGCGCAACCACGGGGGCGACATCGTGGACCGGGTGCAGCGGGGCGAGCATCTGACCGTCACGCGCTCGGGACGGCCGGTCGCCCAGCTGGTCCCGGTGCGACGGCCCGCACTGAAGGCCACCGTGCTGCTCGACCGGTGGCGTGGACTGCCGGCCGTCGAGCCCGAGGCTCTGCGACGCGATCTCGCCTCGGCAGTCGACGCGAGCCTGTGAGCAACGGTGAGCGCCCGATCCACGGGTTGCTCGACACGAGCACGCTGATCGTGCTGCGCGAACTGGACGACGCTTCGCAGCTACCGGACGAGCCGTTGATCTCCGCGATCACGCTCGCGGAGCTGTCGGTAGGTCCGCTCGTGGCGGCTACTCCCCAGGAGCGCCAAGCACGGCAGGCCCACCTTCAACAGGCCGAAGCCGACTTCGACCCGTTGCCGTTCGACGACGCGGCGGCTCGAGCGTTCGGGCAGGTCGCGGCCTCTCTCCGGCGCGCGGGTCGCAAGACCGCTACACGGGCCTACGACGCGATGATCGCCGCGATCGCCATCGCCAACGGCCTGGCCGTCTACACGTGCAACCCCCACGACTTCGTGGGCATCGACGGACTCGAGGTGGTACCGATCGAGCTTCCATCGCGCGGGTAGCCGACCGGTCCGACCGTCGGTCGTCGTTCCACCAGCATCCTGATCCGTGACGGCTCGGAGCCGGGTGTTCCTCCCCGTGGAACGCCCCGTGCGTCGAGGACCGACCGAGGACGGGAAGATGCGCAGGTTCGTGACCACAGCCGTTGTGCTGCTGCTGGCGGCGACCGCAACGACCGGGTTCGTGACGCCGGACGACTCGACCACCGACGCCTCCGCATCCACGGCGGAGTCGGAGTTCGTCGGGGAGCTCGGCCGGGGTGACGCCCTGTTCTGGGACGGCCCGTACATCGACAGCGTCGGGACGGGCACGCGCGTGGCCGACCCGGTGCTGTGCGACAGCCCGGTCGCCACCTACCTGTCGTGCATCGCCACGGAGCGGTACCCGGCTTCGTCGCAGGTGAGTGCCATCAGTGCCCTCTTCGCAGGGATCGCGGGACCGTTGTGCGGGAGCGAGCATCGCTGCTTCAGCTACGCCTTCGATGTCGTCGCTGGCGGGGAGGAACTGCGGGTCGCGTTCGACCAGCCGTCGCTGCGCGACAAGTTCGGGATGGCGGTCTACGACCCGAACGGTGACCTGGTCGCACTCAGGGGATCGCCGCCCGGCGAGGTGCGCGTCTCCGATCCAGTCGAGGGACGTTGGGTCGTGCGCCTGGAGGCCTTCGATGTGCGTGATAGCGCCTTCCGGATGCGTGCCGCGCTCGATCCCGAGGCGGCTGCCCCGGGCAAGGGCGGGCACGGGCACGGTCGGGATCGCAGCGGGAGAGGGCCTGCGGAGCTGCTGCCGAACCTGCAGGTGGTGCCGCCGTACGAGGTCGGCTTCGCCGCGTGCCAGCCGACCGAGGTCGTCGATTACGACGCCCAGCGTTGCCTGCGGTTCTCCGCCGGGCCGGCCAACGTCGGTGATGGTCCCCTGGACTTGTTCATCGCCGAGGACGGCGAGCTCGCAGGGCAGATGTACCAGCGCGTGCACCGCGACGACGGTGGCCACGACGTCCACGAGGCCGGCGACTTCGAGTGGCATCCACAGCACGTGCACTACCACCACGGTGCCCTGCAGTCCCTCGAGCTGTACCGCGTGACCGACCCACGTCGCGGCGGACTGGAGCTGGCCGGCGTTGGCCCCAAGCTCGGGTTCTGCCTTGCGCCCTACCACATCGCCGAGTGGGACTCGTTCGCCCAGGACCCGCCGTACTCGGTCTACGGTGAGGAAGCCTGCACCTCGTTCGATCCGCCGGTCGCCACGCAGATGGCTCTCGCCCGGGGCTGGGTCGACATCTACCAGTGGTGGGTCGAGGGCAACTTCGTGGAGTTCGGGGACAACCCCGACGGCCTCTACCTCATCCGCGCGCAGTCGGACCCCGATGGTGACGTCCTGGAGACCGACGATGGTGACAACACCGCCTACACCTACATCCGGGTCACCGGCGAGGAGATCGAGGTGCTCGAGCGCGGCATCGGCGACAGCCCCTGGGATCGGCGCAAGACGCTCGTCGACGACACCCGCCGTCCGACACGCTGGACGGACGGGTGACCTCACGGACCGTTCACGCCCCGAGGTAGGCGAGCACGGCCAGGACGCGGCGGTTGTCGTCGGGCACGGGTTCGAGATCCAGCTTGGTGTAGATGCTGCGCACGTACGCCTCGACGCTCTTCGGAGCGACCGAGAGGGCCTCCGCGATGGCGCGGTTCGAGCGTCCCTCGGCGATGAGTTCGAGGACCTGACCTTCGCGGGGCGTCAACCGCTCCAGCGCCGGATGTTCACCCTCGTCTGCGAGGTCATCGGTGGGGTCGGCTCCCCGGAGCACCCCGAGAACGACCCCGGACAGCGTGGGGGGCAGGACGGCTTCACCCCGGTGGATGCGGTCGACCGCGTCGGTGAGCTGGGCCGGGGTCGCGGTCTTGAGCAGGTAGCCGGCGGCGCCGGCTCGGATCGTGGCGATCACCTGTGGAGGATCGTCGGAGGACGACAACGCGAGCACGCGCACGTCGGGATCGAACTCGACGATCGCCCGTGTCGCCTCGACCCCGTCGACGCCAGGGAGCGCGATGTCCATGATCACCACGTCCGGCCGCACGTCCCGGGCCCGCTCGATGGCTTCGGCCCCGTCGTTCGCCTCCGCGACGACCCGTGCGGCCCCGCCGTGCTCGAGCACCTTGCGGAGCGTGTCCCGCCACATCGGGTGATCGTCCACCAGCAGCAGCGTCACGACGTCCGCGTCGCCACGGCCCGACGGGTGCTTCCGCTCGGCCACGGTCACCCCGATGGTGCCGGTGCACGTCCGCGATCGAGCTCGGATGCGAGCGTCGCGGATCCCTGGCCGTCGACCGGCTCGGGAACGGCCGGCAGGGTGACGACGAAGGTCGACCCCTCCTCGGGCTGGCTGGTGAAGGCGATGGTGCCGCCCTGAGCCTCGATGAGTCGCTTCGACAACGCGAGTCCGAGTCCGCTCGACGCCTGGCCCCGCTGTGTGCGTGCCCCCGGCACGCGGTAGAACGGCTCGAAGATGCGCTCGCCCGCATCCTGTGGCATGCCGACGCCCGTGTCGGTCACGGCGATCCGGACCCGATCAGCGTCAGCGGTCACATCGATGGACACCGCGCCACCCGCGGGGGTGTACTTGACCGCGTTGTCGACGAGGTTGAGCAGGACCTCCCGCAGCCGTCGGTCGTCGGCGCGGACAGGAGGCAGCGGGTCGTCGATAGCGAGGGTGAGGGCCAGCTCGCTGGAGCGGGCGAGCGCCTCGATGGTCGGACGCAGATCGTCGATCACGTCGTGGACGTCGATGACCTCGAGGGCGACGTCGATACTGCCAGCCTCGGCTCGGACCAGCTCGAGGATGTCGTTCACGAGCGCGAGGAGCTGTTGCGCGGAACCCTGGATGGTCTCGCCCGTCTCCCCGATCCACTGCGTGTTCTTGCGGAAGCTGGGGTCGAGCATCATCTCCGTCTCCAGCAGGATGGTCGCCAGCGGCGTGCGCAGCTCGTGGCTCAGCGAGGCGAAGATCTCGTTGCGCTCGCGCATCAGCCGCTCGACCTCCTCGGTGCGCTGCTGCACCCGCAGCTCGAGCGTCTCGCGCCCAGCCTCGAGCTCCTCGGCCATCTGGTTGACGCCGCTGGCGAGTTCGCCGAGCTCATCACGGCCGACCACGGGTGCACGGACGGAGAACTCACCGCGCCCGATCGCGCGGCTGGTCTCCAGCAGCTCCTTCACCCGGGACGTGGTCAAGCGCGAGATGAGCGCCCCGAGCACGACGATGCCCACCATCCCCGCCAGGACCAGCAACGCCAGCCGCCACCCCGCTCCGCGGACCGCTGCGAAGGCCGGAGCGGTCGGGACCGCGACCCCGACGGTGCCGATGACCTCTCCGCGGACCTCCCAATCGGCGAAGAGCGTCGCGATCTCGACTCCGCCGACGGTGCTCGTGTGGCGCAGCAACCCCGACGCAGGTCGCTCGGGGACCTCGTTCGGGATACGCGTGCTCGCGGCCGACACGAGCCGACCGTCGGCGCCGTAGAGCGCCACGGTTCGTCCGTCGTCGGCACCGGCGTCCGTCAGCGAGGCCACGATCCGATCCACGTCGATGCCGACGATGGCGACGCCGGTCGGGGCGCAGCCCTGCGGGTCGGAGCACACCGCACCGGCCACGCTCAGGTACGTGCGGTCGTCGACGGTCACCGAGCCCGCGTACTTGGACCCGGTGGGGTCAGCGATCGCGTCACGGACGAGGACGTCGCCGCGCCAGTCCAAGTCCAGTCGCACCGCTTCCGTCCCGCCCTCGCGTGGGGTGAAGGCGAGGAACGTCTGCCCGTCCGGGTCGGCCACGACGAGCAGGTCCAGGTCGCTCTTCAGCGCGATCACCGAACGCAGCAGCCGTGTCGCGTCCTCGGCATCGCGCGCCTCCAGCGCGGTCGCCATGCCGGCGAGGTTGGCCGAGAAGCTGGCCGACTCCACCAGGTACAGCTCCCGATCGCGCAGCAGCGAGCGCGCCTCGAGCGAGTTGCGGGCCAGGGTCTCGTCGAGCTCGGCCTCGGCCCGCTTCACGAGGTCACGCACGACCACGAACGTGCCGAGCGTGCCGAGCACGACGACCAGGCCCAGGAACGGCAGCAGGAACTTGCCGAACAGCGGCAGGTCGCGGAAGCGCAGTCGGTTCATAGGCCTCTCCATCGGTACACGCGGACGCTGCCCTTGAGCGGATAGGGGTTGGTGATCCTGGTCTCGTAGGCGACGAACGACGCTCCCGAGGACAGGGCAGGCGCATCGAGGACGTCGTGGGACATCGCCAGCTCGCCGTCCTCGAACCCGAGCTGACCCGGTCGGCCTCTCAGGTCGACCCTCGTCAGCCGGCCCCGGGAGATATCGAAGATGAACACGTCGTGGGGGTGGCCCCCGTCATCGAGCAGTGGGTAGCCGTCGGTGGGCCAGTTCCGCTCTGGGCCGGGGTCGTCCGGGGTGAGCCCCGCCTGTGAGAGGAAGGCGACGAAGTTGCCATCCGGCGACAACGTCGGGTTCCACGCCACCCAGTGGTCCTGCGTGTCACCCTCGAACGGCAACCTCGGCCTGTCCGCCGGTGGACTCTCGGCCTGGGTGCCGTCGGCCTTCACGCTCACCCGCCGGGTCGTGTCGGTGGCCCGATCACGCAGGAAGATGTCCCACTGCTCGTTGGTGTCGTCCTCGACCAGGTTGGTCGAGTTCGACGAGAACAGGACGTAGCGTCCGTCGTTCGACACGCAGTGGCTGGCGGCTCGGGGTTGGTGGCTGTCGCCGAAGGCCCCCCAGGCGTGCCCATCCCCCTGCTCACCCGAGGAGGACACGCTCACGATCTCGGTGCGTCCGGTCACGCGGTCACGCAGGAACAGGTCGGGTCCGTCGTTGAGGTCACCCGGTACGAGGGTGGACACGCGCGATCGGAACGCCACGTAGCGGCCGTTGGGCGCCATACACGGCACCGCAGAGACGGTGGTGCGGAACTCCACGCGCTCTTGGTTGTCGCTGCGCACGTCCTCACGCGGGGGCGGCTCTCCGGTCCACGTCACGGACACCCGCTCGGTGGTGCCGGCCAGACGGTCGCGGACGAACACATCCACGCTCTGGGGGGTGTCGCCTTCGACGAGATCGTCGGCGGCCGACTCGAACAGCACGTACCGGCCGTCGTGGGAGATCGACGCGATCTCGGCCGCCACGCTGCCGAGCACGTCGGGGACGTCCTGGCGCGCTGGGTAGCCGAGCTGCTCCGGGTAGTCCTGGGGCGGCCGACGGATCGGTCCACCGTGGATCGACACCGAGACCAGATCGGTCCGGCCCGCGACCAGGTCGCGCACGAAGATGTCGGTGACATCGTTGGTGTCCCCGACCACCACGTTCGACGCGGCAGTCGAGAACACGACGACCCGCCCGTCGCCCGAGAGCATGTAGTTGTGCACCGGCGCGTTCGCGAGCTCGCCTGACTGCCCGATCGACGCGATCGTCGTCTCGCCGGTGCGAAGGTCGTACACCACGACCTGGTCGCACGGACCGGGATCGGGTGGTGGGCTGCTCAGGTTCCCGCGGCTGATCCAGTACAACGCCGAGACGGCCGTCAGCCCGGGTGGCTGCGCCGCACACGGCGTGGGATCCATGCCCGCGATGCGTGTGTCGGTCGAGGCGAAGGCCACCTGCCCGCCATCCGCGGAGATGCTCGCTCCCTGGCTGCGCCAGGGCTCGACCGCCCGCAGATCGTCGGGGGTCCGCTCGGGGGTCAGGGTGCGTTGGCCACCGACCGGCAGTTCCTCCAGCGGGTCCGGATCGACCCCGGGTGGGGACGTGGCTGAGGGTCGCGCGACCGTGCCTGGAGCGAGGCTGCCGTCTGGCGTCGACGACGCCACCGCCGCGGGATCGGGGCCGAGGATCTGACGCAGGTAGTCCTCGCTCAGGGTGTCGAACCCGGTGGCGAAGCGGCTGCTGTAGTCCGCGTCTGCGGCGGGAGGCAGGTCCGGCAGGACCCGCTGCGATGGGACCTGGAGTCCCATCACGAGCGCGACGACGACCGGGATGATCGCCCCGGGCGTGACCGCGGCGACGACCGCGTTGCGGGGTCCACGCCTCACGGTGGTTCCCCCTTCCCGCATCGCTCGGTCGCGGGCTCTCCGCCAGGATGTTGGCACCTGGGCGTCTCGCTGTCACCAGTGACAGCCCTGAACCGCTTCCCGTCGTGTCAGGGTTCTCCCTACGGGGTCGTGACTCCTGCCTCGGGCTCGCCGCGGCGGCACGTTCCTGCGATACGGCGGTCGATGTACCGCTGTGCTCGGCCCCGGTGGACCGGCTGAGACGACGGCGTGATGGCGCCACGGTTTCAGGCTGGTCGTGCCGTCAGCCGCGATCGCTGGTGGCGCCACCGGGTGCCGGGATCTCTCCCGGCCGTTCGGTCGAAGGGGTCGGCGGCGAGGTCGCCCCGCTGAACCTACGGTGACGCCGACGTCACACGCGGAGAAACGGCCCGGAGCAGCAAGCTGGATACCGCAACAGGCAGGCTGCGTGACGTGCTGGACTCGCTGGAACGACGGCTCTTCGTGGGACGCGAAAGCGAGCTGGCCACGTTCCGGGGCGCTCTCACGGGCTCCCCGCCGCCACTACTGCTGGTCCTCGGCAGCGGAGGATCAGGCAAGAGCACCCTCCTGCGGGCCTTCGCGCGGTTGGCCCGGGAGGAGGACCGTACGGTCGTCGAGATCGATGGCGGCTCCATCGCTCCGAGTCCGGATGCGCTGCTGCGTGCGCTAGGCGGCACCCACATCCAGGACACCGTCGAGGGGCTCAACCGTGCTCGCACGGTGTTGCTCATCGACGACTTCGTCTCCTTGCGACCAGTGTCACGCTTCCTCTTCGACATGCTGCTCCCGGAGCTCGAGCCGGGTTGTCGCGTCGTCATCGCCAGCCGCCTCGAGTTGCCTCCCGACCCTTGGGTGCGTCTCTGGCGCCCGATCATCCGCACGCTGCGCCTGGCTCCTTTCACACCTGCTGAGATGAACGAGTACCTCACGCGCCGGGGCATCGACGGAGCCGGGTTCGTGGATAGCGTTGCCGCGGCCACCGGTGGCCTACCTCTCGCTGTTGCCTTGGCGGCCGATCTCGCGGAGGAGATGGGAACCCACGACCTCGCCACCGTCGGTGGCTGGAACGTCGCCGTCCGCACGAGCGCCGAGCGACTCCTGCGTGATGTCGACGATCCGGATCTCCGCGAGCTGCTCGAAGCCGCCACGGTGGTGCATACCTTCGACGAGCCGCTCCTGCGCACGATGACGGACCACGACGTCGCCGCACCACTCGCACGCCTCGCACACCTGTCGATCGTCGCCCCGGTTCCAGGCGGGCTCCGACTCCACGAGCACGTCCGGGCCGTGCTGGCGCAGGATCTCCGGTGGCGCGATCCTGATCGCCACACGATCTACCGCGTGCGTGCTGCGAGTCACCTGGCGGAGAGGATGCGCGACGCGACCGGGGACGACCTGGCGTGGCTCGTCGAACAACGGCTGTACCTGTGGCAGAACGCCCTGGTGAAGACGCTCCTGTTCGACGAAGCGGACGTCGCCGTGGCCAACCTCACCCCGTTGCGAGTCGAGGACCGCGACGGGGTCCTCGACTTCTGGCGCCGGTTCGTTCCGCGCTCAGACGAGGAGGCCACACCCGGCGATGAGCTCGCGATCGAGGTCCTCGCTCGTCTCGTCGACCACCCCGGCGAGGAGATCATGGTCGCCCGTGACCGTGACGGCCGCATCGTCGCCGTTGCCGTTCTCGCGCGGGTGGCATCCGACTCGCTCGACGCGCTGCCAGCAGACGTGGTCGGGCTCGCTGAGACGTGGCTCGGACCCAGCCTGCCCGAACGATGTAGCACCAGCGACGTGTACTACGTCGGACCGATCGTGGCGGACCCGCGTGACGCCCTCACGACGACGCCTGCGCTCCGACGCCACGTGCTCTCGGTCTTGACCCGTGGCGGGCGGTTCCTGACGGTGACACGCCGACCTATGATCGCGTCACTCCTCGAACTGCTCGGGTTCCACCCACACGACACAGCTCTTGCTGACCACGAAGGCAGACGATCGTTCGTCCTTCGGTTGGCACCCCACGAGGTCGTCGACTGGGTCGAAGCGGTCATCTCCCGGATCCCGGTGTCCACCACCACGCCACGGCAAGGCCCTCTGTCGGAGGTCGCATCCGGACCGGAACTGGCCGAGCCAGCTGTCAGCGGCGAGGTAACGGTCCGTGTCCTCGGCGGGCTTCAGGTCCGGCGGGGGGACGCTGACGTCACCCCCCCGGCCGGCGTCCCGGCTCAAGCCGTGAAGATCCTCGCGGTCTCGGGCGGACAGCTGCACGTCGAGCAGCTCGCCGAGAGGCTCTGGCCCGACGTTGACGCCGATCGAGGCCGTCGGCGGATGCGTAACGTGGTGGCGCGCGTCCGTGAGTCCTGCGGAGACATCGTGGTGCGGGACGGCGACGTGATCTCGTTCCGGGAACACGTCGTCATCGATCTGGTGGAGATCGAGCGTGACGTCAGAGCGGCGCTCGCAGCGGCAGCAGGCAGCCGGCCGCCGGAAGCCCGGACGCTGGCCCAACGCGCCGTGGACCGCTACGCCGGTGAGCTACTCCCCGCGGATCCCTACGATGCGTGGACGGTCGCGCCCCGCGAGCGGGCGCGCCGTTGGCTCGTGATAGCCCTCGATCTCCTCGCGGATGCTGCGCGGGACGAGGGTCGGATCGACGACGCCGTCGCGTTGCTGGAGGAGGGCATCGAGGCCGACCCCTACGACGAGACCCGGTACGTGCGAGCCGTGAGGGTTCTGCTCGCTGCGGGACGTCACGCGCGTGCCGCGACCGTACTCGCCCGTGCGCGGCGACACCTCGCAGAGCTCGGACTCGAGCCGTCGGCGGAGCTGGCCAGCCTCGAGCTCAGGCTCCGGGACTAGACCGGAGCGGCCAGACGGTTACGCCCCGGTGAGGGACACCGTGGGGACGACCATGGGACCGGGCCGGGACGCGTGTCTCGTAGCGTCGGGCCCATGACCATCTCCTTCGTCCTCCGCCTGGTTCCCGACGCGCTCGCCGACGGGTCCATCGTGGGCGAGCTCGAAGCCATCGAAACGGGTACGCGCACGGCCATCCGTGACGCGAACGGCCTCATCTCCGCTCTGTTCGACGTGTCCGTCCGAGCAGGAACCGGCGCAACAGCCGGCAACCACGATCCAGAAGGACTCCGCCCATGAACGCCGTTCCTGTGTCCGCCCGCGCCTGGTCGCTTCGACGGATGGCCGCACTCTTGGCCGTGGTCGTGCTCACCTCCCTGCTCGTGCCCGGCACTGCCAGCGCGAGTTCGTTGGAGCAGCTCGACCAGGAGGCATCGCCCAGCTCCAACGGCTGGTACACCGTGATCGACCCCAGCTACAACCAAGCGGTGTTCCAGACCTTCACGGCCGGGACGACCGGTTCGCTCACGCGCGCCGACGCCTACCTGCTCGGGGACGCTGGGGCCGGGGACGTGACGGTCGAGATCATCGAGCTCGACGCGCACGGCCTTCCGACGGGCACCGTGATCGGGTCCGGGAGCGCACCCGCCACACTGTCGGCGTGGAGTCCTGGGTGGGCGGAGGTGGCGTTGAACCAGCCTGCCCCGGTGATCGCAGGCACCACCTACGCGGTGGGCGTGTCCGGACCCGGCTACCGCTGGATGTACGCCAACAGCTACGCGGGCGGGAACGGCATCGTCCGGGACCAGTACGGCACCTGGATGCAGCAGTCGAGCGCCGACTACGCCTTCCGGACCTACGTCACGCCACCGAGTCTGATCAACGGCAGCTTCGAGGATGGTCTGAACGCTTGGGTCGTCGCGAACGGCACGGTGGCGAACGCCACCAGCTACGCCAGCCTGGGCCCGGTCGATGGCGCATCGTTCGCCGTCCTGCACGCCGGCGCCGTGAACGTCTACACGACCCTCAGCCAAGAGGTGTGGGTCCCCGCCGGCGCGACGCTGTGCGGCTCGGCTTTCTTCAAGGCCAACGACTACCTGCCGTACAACGACGACGGCGCGGTCGTCACCATCGAGGGTGGGAGTTCGACCACGACCTTGTTCTCCGCGTCCGTGTCCACGGTCGGTGACTACGGCGCGACGCCGTGGACCCCGTTCGGCTTCAGCTTCCCCGCGAGCGGCAGCTACACGATCGAGGCGCGGGTGCGCAACGTCAGCGACAGCGGCTTCTCGAGCGCGCTGGGGATCGATCACCTCCGCATCTCCACCGGCAGCTGCAACGCGCCTCACGTGAGCGTGACCGGCGTCGCCCACGGCGCGACCTACGAGTTCGGTACCGTCCCGGTTGCGCAGTGCCAGATCTCCGACGTCGAGGACGGCACGCTGTCGGAGCTCGCGGCGCTTTCCCCGATCACCGGCCCCAACGCCGCCAGCGGGCTGGGAGCCCAGACCGCGTCGTGCTCGTACACCGACAGTGACGGGCTGAGCGCGAGCGCCAGCGTCACCTACACGATCTCCGACACCGCCGCGCCCGACGTCAGCGTGCCCCCCGACGTCGTGGCCGAGGCGACCGGTCCGGACGGTGCCGTCGTCACCTACCCGCCCGCGACCGCACTGGACGCGGTCGAGGGTGCGATCACCCCCTCCTGTGCGCCGGCCGCAGGCCAGCTGTTCACGCTCGGGACGACCACGGTCACGTGCACCGCGACCGACGCCTCCGGCAACACCGGGACGGGATCGTTCACCGTCACGGTGCTCGATACGGCAGGGCCGGTGCTCGACCTGCCCGCCGGGATGGTCGTCGAGGCGACGTCCGCCAGCGGCGCGATGGTGACCTTCGACGTCGCCGATGCCACAGATGTCGTCGACGGCGCGGTCGCCACCGTGTGCAACCCCGGGCCCGGGAGCCAGCTCCCCCTCGGGACCACCCAGATCGGATGCACCGCGACCGACGCCAGCGGCAACATCTCCACGGGCTCATTCGCGATCACGGTGCAGGACTCCACCGCCCCGGTCGTGGCTGTGCCGGCCAACCTCATCATCGAGGCGACAGGACCCACCGGCGCCACCACGACGTGGTCAGGCGTGTCGGCCGACGACGCCGTGGACGGCAGCCTTCCCGTCGTGTGCGATCCGGCGAGCGGCTCGACGTTCCCTCTGGGGATGCACGCCGTCTCGTGTTCGGCGGTCGACGCCGCAGGCAACGAGGGCAGCAACAGCTTCTGGATCGAGGTCCAGGACACGACCGCCCCCGTGCTCGAACCGCCCATCGACCTCACCGTCGAGGCCACCTCCTCGCTCGGCGCCAACGTCGCGTTCGACGCACCTACCGCCACCGACCAGGTGGATGGCACCGTGACGCCGCTCTGCGACTGGACGAGCGGTGAGACGTTCTCTCTGGGCACCACCACGGTGACGTGCTCCGCCACGGACGCGGCAGGCAACAGCGCCAGCGTGAGCTTCCAGGTCACGGTGCACGACACCACGGCACCGGAGTTCGACGCCCCGTCGGACGTGGTCACCGAGGCCGCCTCCGCCGGCGGCGCGACCGTGGCGTACCCGGGCAGCTCGGCGACGGACCTCGTCGACGGGACCGTCGCCGTCGTCTGTGACCCCGGATCAGGAGCGACCTACCCGCTGGGTACGACCACGGTGACGTGCTCCGCCGCCGACGCAGCCGGCAACCTCGCGACCCGTTCGTTCACCGTCACGGTGCAGGACACCACGCCGCCGCAGGTGCTGGTACCGGCCAACATCGTGGCAGCAGCGATCGACGCATCGGGTGCCCCCGTGTCGTACACGGGTGCGAGCGCGACCGACACCGTGTCCGGTGTCGTCCCCGTGTCGTGCACCCCGGAGGCGGGAGCCACCTTCCCGCTCGGGACCACGACCGTGGTGTGCTCGTCCACAGATGGAGCTGGCAACGCGGGATCGGCGAGCTTCACGGTGACGGTGCAGGACGAGACCGCCCCCGTGGTGACGGTCCCGGCGGATGTCGTGACCGAGGCGACCGGACCCGATGGCGCGACGGTGACCTACGACCCAGCCACGGCGGAGGACAACGTCGACGGCCAGCTCAGCGCGACGTGCGATCCCGCGTCGGGAACCGTCTACCCGCTCGGGGACACCGCGGTCGGGTGCACCGCGACGGACGCCGCCGGCAACACCGGCATGGGCGGCTTCACGGTCACCGTCCGCGACACCACCGCACCAGAGGTCACCGTGTCTGGCAACCTCACGGTCACCGCGACGTCATCGGCCGGCGCCACGGTCAGCTACGACAGCGCTGCGGCCCTCGACCTCGTCGACGGCGTCCTGACACCGGCCTGCACCAGCGCATCCGGCACGACCTTCCCGCTCGGGGTCACGACCGTGACGTGCTCGGCCACGGATGCTGCCGGCAACACCGGCAGCAAGAGCTTCACGGTCACGGTGGCCTACAGCTGGTCGGGGGTGCTGTCACCCCTGTCGACCGACACCACACCGGTGTTCCGGCTCGGCCGCGTCGTGCCGGTCAAGTTCGAGCTCACCGGCGCGAGCGCCGGCATCACGGACGCGACCGCCAAGCTGCTGGTCACCAAGATCGGCGACAGCACGACAGCAGACGAGGAGGCGGCGGTCTCGGTTTCCAGCGCCGACGCGGGCAACACCTTCCGCTACGACCCGATCGAGGAGCAGTACGTGTTCAACCTCAGCACCAAGCAGCTCAACGAGGGCACGTGGCGGCTGCGGATCGACCTCGGTGACGGGACGACGAACAGCGTGCTGATCTCGTTGCGGGGATAGCTCAAGCGAGCATCGCAGGTACGCGCCGTACGACCGCTCGCGCGGGCGACGGCCCCGGTGGGGCGTCTGACGACGCCCCGCCGGCGAGCCGCTAGCCTGGGTCGCGGCGAGCCGGGAAGCCTGGTCGGCACAGGTAGATGAACGCCGACCGGAACGGACGACGTGACGCCCGTTGCTACCCGCGACCTCCCCGAGCACCTCTCCGCCACCGTGGACGGGGCGCTGGGAGGGGCCGCGAACCTCGCGGTCGTGAGCACGCCGCTCCAGGCTGCGATCTTCGGCCTCGGGTGGGTGGTGTGCGGCCTCGCCGCTGCTCTGGTCCTGCGTCGGAGAGGGCACGACCTGCGTTCCGTCGTCGGTCTCGCCGTCGTGCTCGGTCCGCTGTTCATCCCGTTGGCGGTCGACCTCGCGCGTCGTGAGGCGGGGACCCATCCCATACAGATCGTGCCTTCAGCCGATCGCGAGGGACCGCAGGCCATCGTCGTCCTGCTCGGCGACGCGGAGGATGTCGTGCCTGCCCGCCCGGTCCTGGAGTCGATCGAGGGCCTGGGCAGCGTCTGCCTCGTCGCGTCGGTCGACTACGAGTCGGCGCAGCGCGCGTCCTGGGACGATGCCAAGGTGAACGCGGAGGGCCGTCTGCGCCGCGCGGCGGAGCTGCTCGATGAGTTCGAGCCGGGAAGCGTCCTCGTGGCGGGGCCACCCGAGCATGGCCTGCACGACCTCGTCTCCGGCAGCCAGGACGTGATCGTCCTCACGGGCGCCAGCGACCGCATCCCCGTGGATCGCATCAGCGCGAGCACCAAGCTCCCGGTGGTGGTGGTTCCCTCCGCCGCGGACAGCGTCTGAGGTGGGGCTCGCCCTCGTTCTGGTCATCCACGCCCTGCTGGCACTCGTCACCGGGCTCGTGGGCCGTCGGCTCGGACGCAACGTGCTCGTGCTGGGTGCGCTGGCTCCGGCCGCGGCGGTCGTCTACCTCATCGCCCGGACGCCTTCGGTCATCGAGGGTGAGGTCATCGAGGCCTCGGTGCCGTGGGTCCCCGACCTGGGACTCATGCTCGACCTGCGTCTCGACGGGTTCGGGCTGCTGTTCTGGTGGCTGATCGCTGGCATCGGCGTGCTCGTCTTCCTGTACGGGGCGCGGTACTTCGACCAGCGTGACGACCTCGGCCGCTTCACCGCGATGCTCGTGCTGTTCGCCGGGTCGATGCTGCTGCTGACGTCGGCGGACAACATCCTGCTCCTCTTCGTCGGCTGGGAGCTGACGTCGGTCACGTCCTACCTGCTGATCGGCTTCGAGGACGACCGCGCGCCCGCCAGAGCCGCCGCACTCCAAGCGCTGCTCGTGACGGGCCTCGGCGGTCTCGTCCTGCTGGCGGGGCTGGTGTTCCTGGGACTCGCGGGTGAGACGTACTCGCTCGCGGCGCTGCTGGAGTCCCCGCCGACGGGCGGCACCGCCACCGCTGGCCTCGTCCTCGTCCTCATCGGCGCGATGACCAAGTCGGCGCAGGCACCGTTCCACTTCTGGCTGCCCGGGGCGATGGCGGCACCGACGCCGGTCTCCGCCTACCTGCACTCCGCCACGATGGTGAAGGCGGGCATCTACCTGGTGGCCCGGGTCGGCCCCGCCTTCGCGCCCGTCGCGGACTGGTGGACGCCGACGCTGTTGACCGTCGGGGCGGTGTCGATGCTGGTCGGCGGGTACCGGGCGCTCAAGTCCACGGACCTCAAGGAGCTGCTGGCGTACGGAACCGTGTCGCAGCTAGGCCTCATCTTCCTCCTCGTCGGCGCCGGCGATCACGAGCTGCTCCACGCCGGTGTCGCTGTTCTCCTGGCGCACGCGCTGTTCAAGGCCGCCCTGTTCCTCTGCGCCGGTGTGGTGGACCACCAGGCCCACACCCGGGACCTGCGTCGCCTCGACGGCATCGGCCGCAAGCTCCCCGTCACCGCGACGGCTCTGGTCGTGGCGACCGCGTCGATGGCTGGGGTCCCGCCGCTGCTCGGCTTCGTGGCTAAGGAGGCAGCGCTCGACTCGAGCCTGCACGCGGCGCTCGGGCGGGGCGCGGTGGTGGTCGCGATCGTGGCCGGGGCCGTGCTCACGGCGGCCTACGGACTGCGGCTGATCTGGGGTGCGCTGGCGGGCAAGTCGGACGACGTGCTCGTCGACGATCCCGTCACGGCCGACGAGGTCCAACGCCCGCGGCTGACCCTCGAGCTGCCCGCGGTCGTCCTCGTGGTCGCCAGCGTCGTGTTCGGCGTGTGGGTCGCCCCGGCGGACGCTCTGGTCGAGGCGGCGTCGGCGTCGCTCGACGAAGCTGCCGCTGGTCTCCACCTCGCGCTGTGGCACGGGTTCGGCGCCCCGCTCGCGCTCTCGGTCACCGCGCTCGCGGTCGGCACCCTCGCGTTCCTGCGTCCGCGGTGGGTGGACCGGACCACCCGTCTCACCGGACGCTCTCCCGACACCACCGACGTGTACCGCCGCTCGCTGTTCGGACTCAACCGCCTCGCCGACCGGGTGACCGCGTTCGTGCAGCCCGGGTCGTTGCCGGTCTACCTCGGCATGGTCCTCGGCACCGCCGTGCTGTTGCCCGGTCACCTGCTCGTCCGCAGTGCGGCAGGTCCCGGATCGCTGACGTTCGCACGCTCCGGGCTGCAGGTCGCCGTCGGAGCGCTCGTGATCGGGGCGGCCATCGGCACCGCGCTCGTACGCCACCGGCTGTCGGCGGTTCTGCTGCTCGGGGCGGTCGGCTACGGCGTCGCGGTGCTGTTCGTCATCCAGGGCGCGCCCGACCTCGCACTGACCCAGCTCCTGGTCGAGACGCTCGCCCTCGGCATCTTCGTGCTCGTGCTCCGACGGCTCCCCGAGCGTTTCGAGCAGTCCTCGTGGCGACTCGGACGCGGGCTTCGCATCCTCGTCTCGGTCTCCGTGGGCGTGTTCGTGGCGATCTTCGCCGTCATCGCAGCCTCGGCCCGTCGCTTCGACACCTCCGCTGCCGACTACCTCGCGCGTGCCAAGCCCGAAGGTGGCGGCAGCAACGTCGTCAACGTGATCCTGACCGACTTCCGGGCCCTCGACACCGTCGGCGAGATCACCGTCGTCGTGGTCGCGGTCATCGGCGTCGCGTCGCTGGTGCGCGCGCACCTGCGTCGTGATGAAGCGGAGGAGCGCTGATGCCGCGCTCGTCGCTGATCCTCGACACGGTCCTCGACGTCATCTTCCGCACGGCACTGCTGTTCTCGGTGTTCCTGCTGTTCGCCGGCCACAACGCTCCCGGCGGGGGCTTCGTCGGCGGCCTCGTGGCCGGCGCCGCTCTCGTGCTCCGCTACGTCGCCGAAGGCACAGACGGGGTCGACCGCATCCTGCCACTGCCCTCGTCGCGACTTCTCGGGGCGGGTCTCCTCCTGGCGGTGCTCACCGGAGCGGGCGGTTGGATCTGGGACGACGCGTTCCTCGCCAGCACCGAACTCGAGCTGCACGTGCCGGTCCTGGGGACCCTGAAGGCGACCACGGCGCTGCCCTTCGACATCGGGGTCTACACGGTCGTGATCGGCCTGGTCCTCGTGGTGCTACGGACCCTGGGCCGGGAAGGCGACGCGGAGGACGCAACGTGATCCTCCTCCTCGCGCTGACGGTCGGGGTGCTGTACGCCGTGGGTGCCTACCTCGTGCTCCAGCGGAGCCTGTCGCGCATCGTCATCGGACTCGCCGTTCTCGGTCACGGCGCCAACCTGCTGCTGCTCTCCGCCGGAGGGGACCCCGGCGCTCCACCGTTCGCCGGCGCACATCCGGCGACGACCTCCGACCCGCTCCCACAGGCCCTCGCGCTCACTGCCATCGTCATCACCTTCGCGGTCAGCGCGTTCCTGCTCGCGCTCGCCTACCGCAGCTGGCTCCAGAGACGCGACGACGAGGTCGAGGACGACATCGAGGACCGTCGCATCGCCGAGATGCGGCGACGGCTCGATGCATCGCGGGTGGAGGACGCGGGCCACGACGAGGACGAGGTCGCCGTCGATTACCGCACCGGTGCCGAGCCCTGATGGCCGATCTCGTGCTCCCGGCGCTGATCGCGCTGCCACTGGCAGGCGCGGCGCTCTCGTTGATGCTGAGCCGCCACCTGCGCGTGCAGCGGATCCTCGGCGTGGCCGTCCTCACGGCGCTCCTGGCGCTCTCCGGCCTGGTCCTCGCGGAAGTGGGGGACGGCTCGGTCATCGGCGCCAAGATCGGCGGGTGGGATGCGAGCGTCGGCATCGTGCTCGCTGCTGACTCGCTCTCCGCGCTCATGCTCGTGGTCTCGGCGCTGATGCTGCTGGTGGTGCTCGTCTACGCCATCGGCAGTCCCCGCACCGGCGAGGCGGGCTTCTTCCACCCCGTCTACCTGACCCTCGCGGCCGGTGTGTGCGCTTCCTTCCTGACCGCCGACCTGTTCAACCTCTTCGTCGCGTTCGAGGTCATGCTCGCGTCCAGCTACGTGCTGATCACCCTCGGCGGGACGCGGCGACAGGTGCGGCACGGCATGACCTACGTCGTGATGAGCCTGCTCGCCTCGACCCTGTTCGTGACCACGGTCGCGCTGCTGTACGCCGCCACCGGGACGGTCAACCTCGCCGAGCTGGCGGGACGCCTCGACGCGATCGATCCCCAGCTCCGCGGCGCCCTCGGGCTGCTGCTTCTCGTGGTGTTCGGGGTGAAGGCCGCCATCTTCCCTCTGTTCTCGTGGCTGCCGGACGCGTACCCGACGGCGCCCTCGCCCGTCACGGCGCTCTTCGCGGGCCTGCTCACCAAGGTCGGGGTCTACGCCATCATCCGGACCCAGACTCTGCTGTTCCCCACCGACGGCGACGCTTCCGTGGTCCTGCTCCTGCTGGGCGGGCTCACGATGACGGTCGGCGTCCTCGGGGCGATCGCACAGAACGACGTCAAGCGCATCCTGAGCTTCCACATCATCAGCCAGATCGGCTACATGATCTTCGGCCTGGGGTTGTTCTCCCTCGCCGGGATCGCGGGCGCGGTCCTCTACGTGGTGCACCACATCATCGTCAAGACGACCCTCTTCCTCGTCGCCGGCGTCGTGGAACAGGCCAAGGGCACGGCGCAGCTCCGCCGGTTGGGCGGGATGCTCCACTCCGCCCCGGTCGTCGCGGTCATGTTCCTGCTGCCTGCACTGAGCCTGGCCGGGATCCCGCCTCTGTCGGGGTTCGTGGCGAAGCTGTCGCTCATCGAGGCCGGGCTGGCGATCGGCCAGTGGGAGATCGTGACGGTCTCGCTCGCCGTGGGTCTGCTGACGCTGTTCTCGATGGTGAAGATCTGGAACGGCGTCTTCTGGGGTGCCCCCGACGAGCCGGCTCCCGCCGAAGAGGCCAGTGACGTTGCCGTGCGCGTTCCCCGCACGATGTCGCTCGCGACCGGTGTCCTGGTCGCCACGTCGCTGGTGTTCGTCCTCGCCGCCGCCCCGATCCTGCAGATCAGCGAGAACGCGGCGGTCGTGCTGCTCGACCGGGCGCCCTACGTCGAGGCGGTGTTGGGACCGTGACGGAGCGGCGCGTACCGAAGCGGCTGGTGATCACGCTGGTGTGGTCGGTCGTCGTGTGGACCGCGCTCTGGGGCGAGGTGTCCGTCGCCAACGCGCTCGGCGGACTCGTCGTCGGAGCGCTGACGCTCTGGCTGGTGCCGGTGCGGTGGCAGCCCGAGCGGGTCCGGATCCGACCGATGGCCGCGTTGCGGTTCCTGGGCTTCTTCGCGTGGGGACTGCTGCGTGCGTCCGCGGTCGTCGCCTGGGAGGTGGTCACGCCCAGCAACCGCATCCACCAGGCGATCGTAGAGGTGCCGGTCCACACGACCACGCCCGGGGTCGTGACGCTGATCGCCAACGCCATCTCGCTCATCCCTGGCACGCTCACGCTGGAGGTGCGGCGCGACCCTCCGACGCTGTACGTCCACGTGCTGCACCTGCAGACGATCGAGGAGACCCGCGCCGAACTGGGCGACCTCGTCGACCGCGCGGTGAACGCGTTCCCCGATGCCGAACCGGCGTCCGACGACGAGGTGGAGGCACCATCGTGACGATGCTGACCAACGTGCTGCTCGGGTTGCTCGCCGCCGCCGCGGGGTTGTGCCTCCTCCGGATGCTGCGAGGCGGCTCGCTCCCCGATCGCGTGGTCGCGCTCGAGACGCTTCTGGTCACGGTGGTGTGCGGCATCGCCGTCCTCGCTGCACGGACCGGCAGCGGCCTCTTCCTCGACGTCCTCGTCGTCGTCGCACTGCTGGGCTTCACCGGGACCGCCCTTGTGGCGCGGTTCATCGAGCGGAGGGGGGCGCGGTGACCACCATCGTCGCAGGTACCGCGATGACCGTCGGCGTGCTCCTCGCGGTCGTCGCGAGCATCGGCCTCCAGCGTTTCCCCGACGTGTTCGCGCGGATGCACGCCGCCACCAAGCCCGCCACCCTCGGCCTCGCGCTCGTGCTGGGCGGGGCGGCGCTGGTCATGGACGACGCGGGGAGCGTGGTGAAGCTGCTACTGGTCGTGGCCCTGCAGTTCGTGACCGCCCCGGTGGGGAGCCACCTCGTGGGGCGCGCGGCCTACCGTGCTGGCACCGAGCTGGACGAGTCGACCGCTGTCGACGAGTTGGCGGGGATCGATCCCGACGCCTGAGAAGGGCGCCCCGCGGTCGGATCCTTATCAGGTCGCGACTAGGACGGGGCAGGGGGCGTAGCGCAGGACGTGGTCGACGCGGTGGCCGAGGAAGGCCCGCTGGCTGACGGGGCGCACGCCGCCACTCATCACCACGAGGTCGATCGCGAGGGACTCGCAGAGCGCGATGACCGATCGTTCCGGTAGATCGCCGACCACGAGCCGGGTCCGGACCGCCGTTCCCATCTGATGCCCCAGCGTCGCGGTCGCGGCGAGCAGCTCCTCGCCGAGGGCGACCGACTGCCGGCCGGTGCCGTACGCAGCCGGGTTGTGGTGATCGCGATCCTGTCGGTCGTCGACCACGTGGACGATCTCGACCACCGCATCCGAGCTCCGCCCGATCCGGAACGCTATCTCCGCCGCGTGGCGAGTCGTCTCCGTCCCGGTCGTCGGGAGCAGGATCCGACGCAGGTTCAGCGGTGGGAGCTGCTCCGGTCGGTCACCGGAAGGGGTGTTGCTGACGATGACGGTCGGGCACGGCGCCTCCTGGATGAGGCGGTCGACGACGCTGCTGAACATCGGTCCACCGTTGCCGGAAGGACGCTGCGGTTCGCTCGCTCCCAGCACGAGGAGGTCGTAGCCACGCCCGAGCTCGGTGACCACCGCCGCGATGATGTCGGGACTCTGCTCGTCGACGATGCGGCGCCGGTCACCGCTGGGTACCGAGGCCAGCTGACGCTCCAGACGCTCGAGGTGAACGGTCGGGTTGGCCGCCACCGCGACCCCGCCGGACACCGGGTCGGCCGCGGCGCGTCGCACAGTGCTTTCCGGAGACGCCGTCGCCACGAACATGGTCGTGACTTCGACGTCGGACTGACCCTCGAACAGACGGGCGACGAGCTGCGCCGCGAGCTGCGAGTTCTCCCCGCCCCGACTCGGGAGCAGGACCCGGTGGAGGTTCTCCACGAAGCTGACGCGCTGCCGCTCCTCGGCCTCGAGCCGGGCGCGCTCCTCGTCGCTCATCGGGATGTGTCGGAGCGTCCACCTCAGGATCGGAGGGGCCATGAGGGAGGTGACGATCGCCACCATCAGGATGATGGAGTACATCTCGGGCGTGAGCACTCCCAGGCTGAGCCCCACGGTCGCGACGATTATCTCCAGCGCGCCCCGCGCGTTCATCCCCGCCCCGAGCGACAGCGCCTCCCACCGGCGCAGGCCCGACGCCTTCGCGCCGAGCGCTGCGCCCACGAACTTCCCGAAGATGGCCACCGCGAGCACGATGAGCCCGATGGCGAGGTTCGTCGGCTTCAACAGCAGCTCGAGGTCGACCCGCAGGCCGGATGCCGCGAAGAAGATCGGGGCGAAGACGCCGAGCGCCACGGTCTCGAACACGTGTCGGGTCTTGTGGTCGACGCGCTTGACCTGTCCCACGAGGATGCCGGCGAGGAAGGCACCCAGGACGGCTTCGATGCCCAGCGCGTGCGTGACCGAGCCGAACCCGAGGGCGAGGATCATGAGCAGGCTGATCCGACCCTTGTCTCCCGGGATGCGGTTGTCGACCGCGCGGAACAGCATCGGAACTAGCTTGCGTCCGGCGGTGAAGGCCAGGCCCACGACCACGACCACGGACAGGACCGACTGCATCACGGCGGGCAGATCGACCGCTCCACTGCGAGCCAGGCCCGCGACCACCGACAGCAGGATCCAGCCGATGGTGTCGTCGATCATCCCCGCGGCCAGCGTGATCTGACCGATGTCGCGCCGTACGACGTTCATCTCGATCAGCACCTTGGCGATGACCGGGATGGCCGAGATGCTCATCGCCGTGGCGATGAAGAGGCTGAAGACGAGCCGTTTCTCGGCGTCGACGAGGAAGGACTCGGGCAGCAGCTGGCCCAGCGCGAACCCGGTCACGAACGGGACGACGATGCCGCCGAGCGAGATGGCTGCTGCCGACCGGCCCTTACGCAGGATCAGCCCGACATCGGTCTCGAGGCCGGTGACGACCAGGAGCATCAGCACGCCGAGGAACGACACGACCTCCAGCAGGTGGAACTGCGCCGGATCGGCAGGGACCAGGAACTCGAAGACCCCCGGGGCGATGGTCCCGAGGATGGACGGTCCGAGCACGATCCCGGCCAGCAGCTCGCCGACGACCGAGGGGAGGTCGAAGCGCACGGCGACCTCGCCGAGGAAGCGCGCGACGAGCAGCAGCATCGCCAGCTGGAGCAGCAGGACGACGATCTCGTGCTCGCCGAGGGGCTGGATCGCTGTCACGTGCGCTCGACCACGCGACGGCGATCGGACGCGGTTCGCACCTGCGGCTCGGTGGGGCGCGGTCGGCTCGCGACGACCCACGAGGCGAACTGGATGAGCGCGATGATCGCCGCCGCCTTCACGCCGGCGCCGGCGCCAGGCGAGGCGAGGGACAGCGGACCGAGAGCTGACCACCACGCCGCGGTCCATGTGGGGGCCGCCAGGACCAGCAGCAGCGCGGCCGGCTCACCATCCGTCGGCGGCCAGACCCGTCTGTGCCACGCACGCACGACGAGGAGCCGTGCGGTGCCCTCCACACACAGGAGCGATCCCGCGGCGATGATGAACGCCCACTTGGCCGCGACCGCGTCCGCAGTCAGCCCCACCCCCACCGCGGTCACCATCGGCGGCACGATCGTCAGCGGGTGGGCGCAGACGACCCTCGGAGCGACACGGGAACGCATGCGATCATCGTCGCTCGCCCGACGATCGAGGCGGTACCCGCGCGCCCGTAGCCTCGCCTACCCGGATCCAGGTAGGCGGCGCCGTGGTCCTTCGACCAGGCCGAGACGCAGCGCGAGCGCGACCGCTTCGAGCCGGGTCCGCACGTCGAGCTTGCCCATCAGGTTGCGCACGTGCGTCTGGACCGTCTCGGGACTGATCCCCAGCTCCGTAGCCATCGCCTGGTTCGTGTGCCCGTCGGCGAGGAGCTGGAGCACCTCCCGCTCACGGGGCGAGAGGCTGTTGCCCAGCAGCTCGCCGTGCCACGCGTCGGCGCGCGACGACGACAGCGCCGTGAGGAAACGTGCCGTCGACTCCGGAGGCAGCAGCGTCGCTCCTCGGGCGACGTCGCGGATGGCGTCGAGCAACACCCCGATGTCGACCGACTTGTGGACGAGAGCCGCTGCCCCGGCCTCGATGGCGCGGCCCAGCTCGACCTCGTCGCGCAGCGCGGTGAGCACCATGCAGGTCGTCGTCGGACTCGCCTCGCGGATGAGGCGGATCGCGTCCACGCCGGTGCCGCCGGGCAGGTCGAGATCCACCACGGCGACATCCGGCTCCGATCGCCTGGCGAGATCGGCTGCGGTCTCGCCGCGGTCGGTCTGCGCCACGATCTCGAGGTCGGCCTCGAGGGCGACGACCGCTTCGAGTGCCTGCCGGAAGCTCGCGCGGTCCTCCACGAGCAGGAGGCGAACGATCCCGTCGCCGCCGTGCCGGGTGGGTGTCACCGCAGCACCTCGAGCTCGAAGGTGACGCGGGTGCCGCCGTCTGGACCGTCCTCGATGACCAGCGTGCTCCCGTGCGTCTCGGCGATACGGGTGGCGAGGTAGAGGCCCAGGCCCCTGCCCTCCGTCCCTCGCGCGGTGCTCCCGCGAGCGTAACGACGTCGCACCCGCCGTCGCTCGGCGGGCGGGATACCCGGACCCCGGTCGGTGATGGCGATCCCGACCCGCTCCCCGCGGTGGATCGCCGCGATGGAGATCGACGTGCCGTCGGGGGAGTAGCGGACCGCGTTCACCAGGACGTTGCGCAGCGCCTGCCCGAGCCGAAGGGGATCGGCAGCGACACGTGCGTCGGTCGTGCGCAGCATCACCGGGTGCGTGCCGGGCAGGCCGCGCACGAACGCGGCCGCGTCCTCGAGGACGGGGCGCAGCATCACCGGACGCAGATCGCAGTGGAACGCGGACAGCTCGAGGTCGCGGAGCTCGTCCATCCGGTCCACCAACTCCAGGAGCCGGCGGGATTCGCTGTCGATACCCGCCACGGCTCGCCGCAGATCCGGAGGCGAGGATGCGTCGAGCCGTGACCCCAGCACGTGCGCGAAGGCCCGGATCGTGGCGACGGGGGTGGCCAGTTCGTGCGACACCAGCGTGCGGAAGTCGTGCTCCCTCTCGGCGAAGTCTCGGAGCTCGTCGACCAGCTCCTCGCGTGCACGCAGGTCACGCTGCTGGGTGCGGACCGCGAGGCTGCGGTTGCGGTACAGGTAGGCCAGCTGGTGGACCGCACCGAGGAGCAGCAGCAGGAAGGCGACCAGGCGGAACGCGTCCGCGCTCGTGACCACGGGCCCGAGGAACGCCGGTGCGAAGGTCTCGTGGAGCTGTGCGAACACCTGCACGAGCAGCGCCACCGAAAGCCACAGGTACGCGGGGGCCGTGCTGCGCACGTGCAGACGCCCCGCCAGCCACGCCCCGAGCGCGAACTGCCCGGCGGGGATGGCCTGGAGCGCCACGTGGGTCGGTACGGAGACGATGCGGACGTGCCTGTCATCACCCACGCCCACGACCTCGACCGGCACCGGTAGATCTCCCGGCAGAGCGACGAGGAACAGGTCGACGGTGGCGAGCAGCGCCAGTGCAGCCGCGAGGTAGGTGGCCAACCGCAGGCGGGGCCACTCGGTGCCAGCCGCGATGAACAGCACACCGGCCACGTACCTCGCAGCCAACCAGGGGTAGTAGCCGAGGCCCTGGTCGAGCGGCAACCGCGTGTCGCGGATGGCGGGCCACACGGTGAAGACCGCGTTCGAGATGGCCAGGACCGCCAGGCCGCACACGAGGGCGTTCCGTGCGGGGCGGACGTCGGCCTCGCCGGGCAACGCCAGGATGACCGCGGCGAACAGGGCGGCGCACAGTCCCAGCACCTCGAGCGCGAGCCGGGCATCCGGTGCGACGACCGACCGGCTCGCACCGGGGAGGACCAGCCCGATCGTGGCGAGCGTGGCGAGCACGACGACCGCCAACTGAGCGCGTCGAAGACGAGCGACCTCGCGCGATAGCGTTGCGGTGTCCGACTCGGCCGCCGGATCTGCAGCGGCCAGGCTCGCTCCCGCACGTGGTCGCCCACCGGTGGACCGCAGCTTCACGCGCACGACACCAAGCTACCTCCGCGGGACAACCACCCGGTGGGCCGGGTGATCGCGGGACCGTCGCAGGACGCCGGGGTCGTTCCTCGCCGCGGACCCTTTCGTGCCGACCGTCGTCGTCCCGTTCCTCCCGATGGAACGACCCCGTGGTCGAACATCCAAGGGGATGACCGTGCGAACGATCCGGTTCCTGACCGTCCTGCTGCTGCTCGTCACCGGCTCCGCGGTGACCACAGCTGCGGCGAGCGCCGACGGGGACGTCTTCGGCGAGTACTTCGAGGAGTACGTCACCTCGCTGGACGGCACGTCGCTGTGGGCCCAGGTGTGGCGCCCCGCCGGGGTCGAGCGCGACGAGCGCACGCCCGTCGTCGTCGTGATGACGCCGTACGCGGCGGCGTCGGGTGTGATCACCGGCAACGTGGAACCTGGGGCAGCCGAGGCGTTCCTGGCACAGGGCTGGACGCTCGCCGTCGTGTCGCTGCGCGGGTTCGGCCAGTCGGGAGGTTGCTCGGAGTTGCGGGGTCCCGGCGAGCAGATGGACGCCGTCGCGATCATCGAGTGGGCCGACTCCGCTCCTTGGTCCAACGGGCGGGTCGGCGCCTACGGGCTGAGCTACGACGGGGCTACGCCACTGATGGCGATCGCGGGCGGGGCGCCGCTCGACGCCGCCGTGATCATCGCCGGCCCGACCAGCGTGTACAGCGCCCTCTACGACAACGGCGTCCACTACGGGGCGGACTGGCGTGGCCTGGCCTTCTTCTACGCGTTCCTGCAGCTCTTCGCGATCACCCCGGTGCCTGGTGTCGGCAACTTCCCCACGCCGTGGCTCGCTGAGGACCCCCTCGACACGGTGCCCCACTGCTACCTCAACGCGCAGGCCGCGGACCTGCTCGAAGACGACCGCGACGCGCGGTTCTGGGCCGAGCGCGAGTACGGGGCCCGCGTCGCCGGCACCGACGTGCCGATCCTGTGGAGCCAGGGCTTCGCCGACACCCAGGTCAAGCCCGATCAGTTCCTGCCGGTGTGGTCCACGCTGACCGGCGACTCCCACGGCGTGTTCGGCCAGGCCGGGCACAACTTCGGCACCCGCGCCGACCGCATCACCCAGACCGTGGCGTTCCTGGCCCACCACCTCGAGGACGTGCCGGCACGCGATGAGCCGGTCGTGAAGGTGCAGGACAACGACGGTCGTTGGCGAGGCGAGGAGGCGTGGCCCCCTGCGGATGCCGAGCCGTACACGTTCGCGCTGCGATCGGGTAGTTACCTCGACCGCCCCGGCAGCAGCTACGCCGACGTCGACCACGCCGCCGCGCTGTGGACCTTCACCGCCCCACTTTCCTCCGACAGCCACATCGCCGGAGCCGGCAACGTGACGGTCGACGTCGACATCGACCAGCGCATCGACGAGCCGCGCATGGTCGTCAGCGTCTACGACGTCGCCCCCGACGACACCGCCACCCTCATCACCCGCGGAGCCAAACTGCTCCGCGGTGACGGGGTCGCCGCGATCGACCTGTACCCCCAGGACTGGATCGTTCGCGCCGGCCACCGCCTCGGCGTCGCCGTCACCGGTTCGGACGAGGCGTGGTACGAGCGGGGCGTCTCCGTCGCCCCGGTGATCGTGCGGCACGCCGAGGTCACGCTGCCGCTGCTGACCTGGAGCCGGAACCGGTTCATCGACGACGGCGTCCCGCACGGCACGATCACAGCCCGCCCCGCGACCGTGCCCGGCGGTCTGGTGGTCACCCGCACGCTGCCGATCGACCTGCCCGGCACGACGACGCACCCGTGCACGGCAGCCCCGACCCCCGCGGCGTGCCCGCCGTGGCTGCGGGGCGCGCCTCCAGCCGAGGGTGAGGTCGTCCGGCTCGTCGACACCGAGGTCCAACTGGGACCGGGACGCACGCTCGGCCTGATCCAGATGTACCCGGTGATCACGGTGCCGATCGAGGTGCCGGAGGCCGCGGGAACGCGTGACCTGACCGTCCACGTGGATCCCGACCGTCTCACAGGCATGTACCTCGGTCTGCGCGACGACACCGGCGCCACGGTCGGCTTCGACAACGGCAGCGATCTGTGGCGCCACGGGATCGTGTTCCCGGAGGTCGAGCCCGGGACGTACCACCTCGCGATCTACAACAACGGACCCGCGCTCGAGAACGCCTTCGGCGCCGAGCTGCTACCGATCGTGCGGGTCACCGCCGTCCTCCACACGGACTGACCGTGTTCGATACACCGGCAGGGAGCGACGCGGGACGAACGCGCCCCGCCTTCCGCCCCGACCCGTATGGGGTGCGATGCTCCGAGGCACCCGATCCCGGGGACGATGGTGAACGACCACCCGTTGCGCGAGCGCCTGGAGTCCATCGATGGGCGTGACTACGGCGCGTACCGGTCGCTACGGGGCGTGCACCGCTTCGAGCGCTTCGACCTCGATATCGATCGCGTACCCAGCGATCCCTACGCCCCGCCCGGCACCGGGGTGTTCCGCGTGCGGGTCCCCAACGCCGGGGTCGGCCTCACCGAGGACGACCTCGCCACCCCGGCGCGGGACGTGGCGGTCCGTGACCACCTGTGCCGCCGCTTCCACGCCGCCGCCGAGCGTCTGAGCGGCGGCCGACGCGGGACCGGCTGGTCCGGGGTCATCACCGTCGCCAGACCGGGACAGGCCGTGCTCGACCGCAACGCGGTCCTGATCGCGCACGGTGTCGTCGAGCTGCGCGCGTTCGTCGGGCTGCCTGCCCGCGGTCGCCGGATCGACGCGGACCTCGCCGCGACGGTGCTGCTCGAGGAGCTGCCTACCATCGTCGCGGCCAGCCTGTCCGCCGACACGCTCGACCGCGGCCAGCTCGAGCGGCACGTGCGGACCGTCGAGGATGCCCGGTCGCTGCGGGCGCAGCTCACGGACGCTGGGCTCGTGGCGTTCCTCGCCGACGAGGCCGTGCTGCCCCGGGCGAGCGGGGTGGACGATCGGCCGCTCGGGGACGGCGCGATCCCGTTGGCCTCCCCGGACGCGCTCCGCATGACCCTGGAGGCTCCCCACGCGGGCGCCGTGACCGGCATCGGGATCCGGCGGGGCGTCACCGTGATCGTCGGTGGCGGGTACCACGGCAAGTCCACGCTCCTGGCTGCGCTCGGCGCCGGGGTGTACGACCACATCGCGGGGGACGGGCGCGAGCGCTGCGTGAGCCTGCCCGAGACGTTCCCCGCCCGTGCCGCGCCGGGGCGGTCGGTCGCCGGCGTCGACATCTCGGCGTTCATCCAAGGGCTGCCGGACGGTCGTGACACGACCCGGTTCACCACCCCGAACGCCAGCGGCTCGACCTCGCAGGCCGCCGCCATCAGCGAGGCGATCGAGGCAGGGGCGCAGGTGCTGCTGGTCGACGAGGACAGCTCCGCGACGAACCTGCTCGTGCGCGACGCCCGCATGCAGGCGTTGGTGGCGCGCGAGGACGAGCCCATCACCGTGCTCCTCGATCGCGTCCGCGACCTGCACGACCAGCTCGGCGTCTCGACCGTCCTGGTGCTCGGCGGGGCGGGCGACTACCTCGACGTCGCCGACCACGTCATCCAGATGGTCGGGTTCGCGCCCCGCGAGGTCACGCAACGGGCGCGCGAGGTCGCCGCGGCGCTCCCATCCCGGCGACGGGCCGAGGCCGCGACGTCTCTACGTCCCCCGCGTTCCCGCATCCCCGCCCCGGGCACCATCGAGACGCACAACGAGCACGGCAAGCGCCGGGTCCGCCCCGTCGCTCGCGACCGGATCGTGATCGGGAGCGGCGAGCTCGATCTTCGCGACGTCGCGGATCAGCTCACCGAGCCGGCCCAGACCGCCACGGTCGCGGCAGCGATCGAGCGGCTCGCGGACGCGTTGGACGGGAGCACGACGGTGGTCGATGCCGTCGGTGAGCTCTTCGCGGAGGTGTCGTCCGACGGGCTCGATGCGCTCGATGAGCATCGTCGGGGTCGCCTCGCCGAGGTACGGGCGCTCGACATCGCCGCGGCTCTCAACCGCCTCCGCACCCTGGGGCTGACCGCCCCGTCCTCGCAGTGAGTAGGTGTTGGGGTCAGCCGAGGTAGGCCAGGACGGCAAGGACGCGGCGGTTGTCGTCGGAAACGCGCGTGGATGCGTGTTCCCGTCCGGCCGACGTGCCCAGGCCGCGCTGCCGATGACGGAAACGCGCGTGGATGCGTGTTCGCGTCCGGCCGACATGCCCAGGCCGCGCTGCCGGTGACGGAAACGCGCGTGGATGCGTGTTGCCGTCACGATTTCGGGCAGCACGACCTCCGCCTCGTCCTCACCCCTCGGGGACGTAGAGGATGCGGATGTCGGCGAGGATGATCGTGTCGCGGTACGACACGAACGTGGCGTCGTACGCCGGCGTCGCACCCAACGCGAAGACCTGGGGGACCGGTAGCGCCAGGGTGGTCTCCGGGCCGGTACCCGCCTCGCTGCAGGGGTAGTCGGCGTTCTCCAGCGTGAAGCGGGGCACCCAGTCGGTGGTGGGGTTGGGCGAGTCCCAGTCGAGGCGCGCCCGCACGGCGGTCGCTGCCGAGGTCAGGGGGATGAGCTCGGAGACGGCCGGGCAGTTGGCCACCACGACGGCACGCATGGCTGGTTGACGCACGGAGTGGCCGGGTGTGAACGCGACCTGGATCCGCTCCAGCGTGCGCTGCCCGTAGACGACCAGCAGGTACGCGGTGTAGCTCGAGGTCTGTCCCGCCTCGGTGGGTGCCACCTCGAGCCCCAGCTCGCCAGCCGGCAGGTCCGTGGCCGCGACCACGTCGGTGCCGCGACCACCGGCGATGCTCCCGGGGTTGGTGCCGCTGTCGACCTCGGCCCCGCCGTGCAGCAGGCGCAGGTGTGGGGCCTCCGTGATCCGCTCGGCGTGTAGCTCGCCGTCCCGGGCCGCCGTGTAGACGACGGGTTGGCCGAAGGCCTCGACCCAGCCGATCACGGCGGCGGCTGGACGGTCGGTGGTGTGGGTCAGCGTGGCGGCCTCGGCGAGCGTGCCCTCCATCGTGACGACCTCCCAGTCGTCGTCGGAGAACCACAGCGAGCGCACCGGCGTCGAGAACGTCCGTGGCGCCTCGGAGAGGGGGCTCTGGCGCCACAGGTCGGTGGTCGACCAGCCGGCGACCGGCTGTGGCAGCTCGATCCAGGACGTCCCGTCCACGCCTAAGCGCACCGTGGCGTGGCCCTCACCAGCGAACCGCAGCTGGACTCCGAACAGCTCGTAACCCTGCTCGGACAGCGCACCGGGGATGTCGAGCTCACCCTCCCACACGCCCGGCTCCACCTCAGTGGCCGGTGCCGACGAGTTCACCCCGCCCGCCCGAGGTGAGTGCACCAGGTGGACGTCGAAATCCGGCACGGGCGTGTCCACGTCGAGGGCGAGGCGGAAGCGCAGCGGTGCCTCGGCGTTCCAGGCGACCGGCTCCGCGACGCGGCTGCGGGGGTGGAACCACAACGTGAACGACCGGTCGGTGCCCGACCGCCCCGCTAGGCAAGGCGCACCGTCCGGGACGCCTCCCTGGCTGGGACACGTACGGGTCACGAGCTGGCGGTCGGCGCTCTCCTCGTGGGGCGCGAAGCTCCACCACAGGTACTCGCCCGTGTCCGCGTGCAGGTGGATGCGCTGGTACGGGCGGGACCCGTCGGACCCCGTGCTCGCCGGTGCCATCGCCACCACCCCGGCGGTGAGCACCGCCAGCCACAGCCACGCCAACGAGCGTCCGGAACGCCATCCCACGCGCCACCCCCTCAGCGGACGTACCGCGGTTCTTCGCCGTGCGCGCGCGCCGTTCCTGCCTGGGCTGGAGCCGCGTTCGTACTGGAAGATCGGAACCCGTCAGCCCGGTTCAGCGGTTCAACCTTCTGGTCACGGGGCGGGGAGGCCACGGTCGGGGTGGAGGTCGTGATCGTGCTCGATGCCCTCGACCTCGACCAGGAACCGGGCGATGGCTTCCACGGTGGCGGTCTCCTCGGGGTGGCGGTCGGCGAAGTCGAAGAGGTGGTCGGCGATCTCGGAGAAGGTCACGTGCTGCGCCCCGCGCTCCGCACGCAACTGCCTGATCCCATCGGGGTCCACCGGCCACCTCCGAGCGGTCGCATCCTGGCACAGCGGTCCCAGCGGTGCCCGCATCCTCCGAACTTGGATACCTCCGAACCTGAATACCTGGGTACATCTGAGTGCTCCCAAGTATTCAAGTTCGTGGGGGATCGGATCAGAGGTGATCGAGGTCGCTGACCGAGTCCTCGTCGACGGCCGCCTCGCAGGTCGGGCACCACCAGCGGGCCTCCACGGGGGTCCCGCACGCGGCGTGGCGCAGGCCGTGACGGCCGGCGTGCTCCGCGCCCCACTGCGCGAGCAGCCGCAGCGCACCGGCGAGGCCCCGCCCCGTCGCCGACAGCTCGTAGGTGAACCGCGGAGGGCGCTCGCTGTAGGGCGTGGCCACCACCAACCCCTCGACCTCGAGCTGCTTCAACCGCTGGCTGAGCACGTTGGGGGAGATCCCGGGCACGGTGCGCTCGAGGTCGCCGAAGCGCTGCGGGGCGTCGAGCAGCGCGTGGACCAGCAGCAGGGTCCAGCGATCGCCGACGCGCTCGACCGCGTGCGCCAGCGCGGCCGTAGGGTCCAGGACCGGCTCGGAAAGCTCCTGCGGGGGTTCAGCGGGGTTCGCCACGGAGCCCACCCTACCCCTTGCGCCCTGGTCTCTAGTAACTATCATGTTGCAAGTCACTAGTGACCGGGGAGACCACAGCGAGGAGGACGGACGTGACGGTTCTGCAGGAGGTGACCGCGACGGTCTCGGCCATCGCGGATCGGATCGGGGCCAGCGTCGTCGCGCTGCGCGGAGGCGGGCGAGGTAGCGGAGTCGTCGTCGCCGAGGGCCGCGTGGCCACCAACGCGCACAACATCCGCGGCGAGACCGTCGAGGTGCGCTTCGCGGATGGCCGCGTGGTGACCGGCCAGGTGGCGGGCTTCGACGTCGATGCCGACCTTGCCGTCGTGACCGTCGACACCGGTGCCGCCCCGCCGATCGCGTTCGCCGATGCCTCGCCCGCACCGGGAACGGTGGTCTTCGCGCTCGCGCCCAACCGCATCACGGTCGGGTTCGTGTCGTCGGTCAGCCAGTCGTTCCGCGGGCCGCGTGGCCGACGCATCTCGGAGGCCATCGAGCACACCGCTCCGCTCGTGCGTGGGTCCTCGGGTGGCCCGATCGTCGATGCCGATGGTCGCCTGCTCGGGATCAACACCCACCGTCGGGGCGGCGGCTTCTACCTCGCCCTTCCCGCGAGCGCGGACCTGCGCAGCGCGCTCGAGCGGCTCGGCCGCGGCGATGCCGAGCCGCCGGTGCGCCTCGGGATCGCGGTCGCCCCCCCGCACGTCGCGCACCGGTTGCGCTCAGCGGTCGGTCTGACCGAGCGCGACGGGCTCCTCGTGCGCGATGTCGACGAGGCGGGGGCGGCAGCTGCCGCGGGCGTGCGGCGTGGCGACCTGATCGTGGGCGCGGGCGGACGCGACGTGGGATCCAGCGACGATCTGTTCGCCCTGCTCGACGACGCGCCCCGCGAACTGTCCCTGACGCTCGTGCGCGGCGACGAAGAGGTGGAGCTGACCGTGACCCTCGGAGGGACGCCGTGACCGCCCCGACCGCCGTGCCCCCGCTCGATCCCGCCGTCGCCGACGACGGCGACGTCCTCGACGTCTACTCGCGCACCGTCGCCGGTGTCGCGGAACGACTCCTGCCGTCGGTGGCCAGCCTCGAGGTACGGCGCCGCATCCGTGGGCGCTGGCAGCGTGCCGGTGCCGGCTCGGCGGTCGTGCTCACCCCGGACGGGTTCCTCGTCACGTCCGCGCACGTGGTCGATGGCGCCACGGGCGGCGTGGCCGAGTTCGCCGACGGGACCCGCGCGGACCTCGAGGTCGTCGGCACCGACCGGCTCTCGGACCTCGCGGTCGTGCGCGTGGCCGCAACCGACCTACCGGCCGTGACCCTGGGCGATGCGGCGCAGCTCCGCGTCGGCCAGCTGGTCGTGGCCATCGGCAACCCGCTGGGCTACGCCGGCTCGGTCAGCGCCGGCGTCGTCAGTGCCGTGGGCCGCTCGCTGACCGCGGCGACCCCCCGCACCGCTCGTCTGATCGAGAACGTCATCCAGACCGACGCGGCGCTGCATCCCGGCAACTCCGGCGGGGCGTTGGCCGACAGCGCCGGACGGGTGGTCGGCATCAACACCGCACTCGTGGGGCCCGGGCTCGGTCAGGGGCTTGGCATGGCCATCCCCATCGACGCCGGCACGCGGACGATCGTCGGAGCGTTGCTGCGCGACGGACGCGTCCGTCGCGCCTACCTCGGGATCGGCGGCGGTGTCCGGCCGCTGCCTCCCCGCGCCGCCGCATCACTGGGACGGTCGCGCGGCGTGGAGATCACGACCGTGGAGGACGACGGTCCCGCGGCCCTCGCCGGCCTGCGCCCCGAGGACATCATCGTCTCGGTCGACGGAGTGGCGATCGAGACGGTCGGGGCGCTGCAGGCCCACCTGACCGACGCTGCGGTCGATCGGGAGGTCGAGCTCCGCATCATCCGCAGCGGTCAGCTGACCTCCATCCCGGCGCGTCCCGCCGAGCTGCAGGAGTGAGACCAACCACCGTCCACGCGGCCGGGGTCCCCCCCGGATGTGGAGTTCACGCTGGGTAACGTGGCGGCACACCACAGCCACGCGCGGAGGTTCCGCCTTGGGGCAGGGACGAACGCTGTCCGGGCGCTACGAGCTCGTACAGCTCATCGCCCGGGGCGGTATGGCGCAGGTCTACGAGGCCCGTGACCACGCGCTCGACCGCCGCGTCGCGGTGAAGGCGCTCGATCCCGCGTTGGCCACCGACGAGGACGCCGTCTCACGGTTCCGCCGAGAGGCGCGTCAGGCCGCTGGACTCACCCACCCCCACGTCGTATCGGTGTTCGACCACGGCAGCCACGAGGGCACGCACTACATCGTCATGGAGCACGTCGGAGGCGGGACCCTCGCCGATCTCATCGAGGACGAGGCACCGCTCGATCCCGCCCGGGTCGTCCAGATCATGGCGCAGGTCTGCGAGGGACTCGGGGCGGCTCACGACATTGGGATCATCCACCGCGACGTCAAGCCCGCGAACATCATGTTCGACGAGCACGGACGCGCGAAGGTCGCCGATTTCGGCATCGCCCGCGCCCTCACCGACGTCACCATCACCCGCACCGGCACGCTGCTGGGCTCCGCCGCGTACCTGTCGCCGGAACAGGCTGCCGGCAAGCCGATCGATACCCGCGCCGACATCTACGCGCTGGGGTGTGTCGTCTACGAGATGCTGACCGGCAAGCCGCCCTTCCACGGCGGATCGCCCATCACCATCGCCACCCACCATCTACGCACCCAGCCGACGCCACCCCTCGCGATCCGCGACGACCTCCCGTCCCGGCTCTCTGCGGTCGTCCTCGAAGCGCTCGCCAAGGATCCCGACGACCGCCCCCCCACCGCACGCGAACTGTGGGTTCGCCTCGAGGGCGCCCTTCCCGAGGCGGCACGCACCGAGACCCTCGCCCTCGTCGGCTCCGGTGCCGCGGACGAGACCGTCGCGATCGCTGGCACCGGACTGGGCCGCGATACGGCATCGTTCGATCGCGCCGCGTTCGACGACCCGCCATCCGCCGTGGCGGCGCCTCCGTCGTCCCCCGCGTCGACCCCGCCGCGGCCCCACACCGGAGAGATGACGAGTGGCCCCGCCGAGCACCCCTCGTCTCGCCGGGACCGCGGCGACCGCTCGTCCGTGTTCGGTGCCGTCGCGGTCCTCGTCGGTGTCCTCGTCGCGGCGTTCGCGCTCGTGGGTCTCCTGACCGGCGACGACGCTCCGTCATCTGCAACCGGTTCGAACCCCTCCGAGGCGGACGCGCTGGCGCCGGTCGTCGCCGCAGGCGATGCGATGAAGGCCGCGCTCGATGCCGCCGTGGCCGACGGATGGCTGCCCGACGACTCGGCGTCCGCGTTCCACCGTGGCACGAACCGAGCCGTGGAGACCTTCGTCGCGGGCGACACCGCCGCCGCCATGGGCTACCTGGGTGAGCTGCGCGCCGGCATCGAGGCCCTCAGCAGAGAGGAGGTCATCTCCGGTCAGCAGGCGCTCGACCTGCTCGAACCGCTCGCCGAACTCGAGGAGCAGATGCGCGCGCTCCGGCCCGTCGAGATCGAGGAGATCCTGGACGAGGACGCCCCCGACGAACCGCCGGCGCAGCCGACCGACGACGGAGGGGAGGACGAGGACGACGACGGGGAGGGTGACGATGGGAAGGGTGAGGGGAACGACAAGGGGAAGGGGAAGGGGAACGGGAAGGGCAAGGACGACTGACGGGTCGTGCCGTTACGGTCGCGCCCGTGGAGCCCATCACCGCTGACGCCATCAACGCCGCCCACGCGCGTATCGCCCCGCACGTTCGACGCACCCCCGTCCTCGACGTCGAGCCGGCGGCGTTCGGCACGCCGGGGCCGGTGGCCCTGAAGCTCGAACTGCTCCAGCACACCGGCTCGTTCAAACCGCGGGGCGCGTTCAACCGGCTGCTGAGTCATCCCGCGTCCGGAGCCGGCGTCGTCGCAGCGAGCGGAGGCAACCACGGCCTCGGCGTCGCTCACGCCGCACGCACTCTCGGCCTGGCCGCGACCATCTTCGTGCCGACGACGACGCCCGAGGTCAAGGTGTCGCGGTTGCGCGCGCTCGGGGCCGTCGTGCGTCTGGTCGGGGACCACTACGCCGAGGCGCTCGAGGCCAGCGCGAGCTTCGCCGAGGGTTCCGGGGCGCTCGTCGCCCACGCGTACGACCAGCCCGAGATCGTCGCGGGGCAGGGGACCGTCGCGCTGGAGCTGCAGCAGCAGCGCCCCGACCTCGACACGCTGCTGGTCGCCGTGGGCGGCGGCGGGCTCATCGCGGGGGTGGCGGGGTGGTACGGCGGAAGCGTGCGGGTCGTCGCCGTCGAGGCGCACGGGACCGCTACCTACGCGGCGGCGCTCGAGGCTGGCGGACCGGTCGACATCGAGGTCGGAGGCCTGACCGCCGATTCGCTCGGGGCGCGCCGACTGGGGGACCACGCGTGGGCGGCGCGGCCTTGGATCGCGGGCTCCGTGGTGGTCGCGGACGAGGACGTCCGCGCCGCGCAGAGGGCGCTGCTGCGCGAGGTCCGGCTGATCACGGAGCCAGGAGGCGCCACGGCGATGGCCGCGCTGCTGGGTGGTCACTACCGTCCGCAGGGCGACGAGCGCGTCGGCGTGCTGGTGTGCGGGGCCAACACCGACCCGCTGTCGATCGACGGAGAGGAGGCGGCGTGATCGCCGGAGAGGGCACCGAGATCATCGACCGGCCGGTCGAGGAGTGCTGGGCGTTCGTGCTCGATTTCGAGCGCTACATGCAGGCCGATACCAAGATCGCGCGCGTCGACTGGATCCGGTGGGACGGCGACCGAGCCGAGATCCGCTACGCCGGCAAGCTCCGTGGCCTGCCTGCCGCCACGACGGTGCAGGTCATCGACGTCGAACCTCACCGGCGCATCGACGTCCGTTCGAAGCCAGGCACCCCGCAGCACGCCGCGTGCCGCTTCCACGGTTGGTTCACCTTCGAGGATCTCGGCGACGGCCGCACCCGCGTCACCCACCGGGAGGAGTTCGACTTCCGACCTCCTCTGCGGTGGCTGGTCGAGCCGCGCTTGCGGGACTGGCTCGCCGAGGACACCCGTCACGAGGTGGCGCGGATGAAGGAACTGCTCGAAGCCGACGCCTGAGCGTGGGCGCTCAGCCGGCGGGCTGCTGGTCCGGCATCCACGCCCCGAGGCGCTCGATCCGTTCCTTGCGTACCTGCCGTCGGATGAGTGCCTGTGCGTGACGGTGGCGCTCCTCCTCCGTCTCGCAGATGAGTGGGGGAACGGGTGCGGGGCGTCCGTCCTCGGCCAACGCCACGAACACGAGGTAGGCGCTCGTGGTGTGGCGTCGCGTCCCGCCGCCGGAGGGCTCGGCCTCGACCCGCACCCCGATCTCGAGCGACGTGCTGCCCACCGCGTTCACCTGTGCCGTCACGTAGAGCAGGTCACCGACGTGGACCGGCTCGAGGAAGCTCAACTCGTCGATGGCGGCGGTGACGCACGGACGACCCGCGTGGCGGGTCGCCGCGGTTCCTGCGGCGTTGTCCACCTCGCGCATGATCACACCACCGTGCACGTTCCCCAGCGAGTTGGCATCGAGCATGCTCATGACCCGCACGAGCGTCACCTGGCTGTGGCGGACGGGGCGCGGGGCGAGCGACATGGCAGCAGGATGCCACGGGGCCGACGTGCAACACTTCCGCGTTCCCCTGCGTCCCACGCGATGTGCCCGACCCCAGCGAGCAACACGTGAGCATCGATCACCGTCCCGCCCCCGCACCCGCCCCGGCCGGAGACGGTTGGGGCCGCGTGGCACGCGGCGGCCGCCGCCGCAGGGTCATGTGGCGGCGTATCGCCATAACGACCGTGGTCGTGCTCGCGCTCCTGCTCGTCGGCACCGCCGGACTGGTGGTGTGGGCCAACGGCCAGATCGAGCGGATCGCCGTCGCTGGCCTTCAGGCGGCAGAGGGACCCACCCACGTGCTCGTCGTCGGTTCCGACAGCCGCGAGGGACTGACCGCCGAGGAGCAGGTCGAGCTCACGACCGGGTTCGTCGAGGGCGAACGCACCGACACGATCTTCGTCATGTCGATCCAGGGCGGTCGCGTCGCCCTCCTCGCGTTCCCACGGGATCTGTGGGTGACGCGCTGTGACGGCACGGCGGGTCGCATCAACGCCGCCTTCGGTATCGGTGGTCCTGACTGCCTGGTCCAGACCGTGTCTCAGGTCTCCGGGCTGCCGATCCAGCACTACCTCGAGGTCAACTTCGGCGGCTTCCGCAGGATCGTCGACGCGGTCGGGGGTGTGGAGCTGTGCCTCGAGCGGGCCATGCAGGATCCGTTCGCGGGCGTCGACCTCCCCGCGGGGTGCCAGTTGCTCGACGGACGCCAGGCCCTCGGGTTCGTGCGCACGCGCAAGATCGACAACGACCTCGAACGGATCAAGCGTCAACAGGAGTTCCTGCGCGCGCTGGCCTCCAAGCTGGCGTCACCCGGGCGGGTGCTGAACCCGTTCGAACTCGTCCCCCTGACCCGGGCGGTCGGTGCCGCTCTCACCGCTGACGAGGGCATGGGCCCGATCGACCTGCTGCGTCTGGGGCTTGGTTTGCGCGGTCTCGCTGGCGGGGCAGCGGTGACGCACACGGTGCCGGTGACCGGTGCGAACCGGGGCGGGGCAGCGGTCCTCGTCCCGGTCGAGGCTGAGGCCGAGGCGTTGTTCCAGCGCTTCCGCAACGGATCCATCCTGGACGACGCCGTAGCCGGCTTGCAGCCCAACGAGGTGGAGGTGTCGGTGCAGAACGGCGCTGGCACACCCGGGCTCGCTGCGGCCACGCGCGATCTGCTCACCGGGCTGGGGTTCGTCGTGACCGACATCGCCGACGCGCCCGAACCGGTGACCGTCACGACCGTTCGCTACCCCCCGGGCCAGCGCGAGGCCGCGGAGCTGCTCGCCGACCGGATCCCCGTCACACCCCAGCTCGTCGAGGACGCCGAGGTCGCGCGCGTGACGCTGATCGCCGGACCCGATCTCGCCGCCGCCGGCTGACGGAGCTGTGCTCGGCTCCGCGTCCGTGCGCGATCCCGTCGTTCCGCGAGGCCTTCAGTCGGCGACTTCGATCGGCTGGTCCGGTGTGAGCACGAACAGTCGGATCTGACGGTCGCCGGCACGCTCGACGTAGGTGTCGTAGGCCGGCCACACCGACGTGAGGCGTTCCCACAGCTCAGCGCGCTCGTCCGGATCGGTCACGGGTCGAGCCGTCACGGGCACGTGTCGGCCCTTCATCTCGATCGCGACCTGGGGGTTAGCGAGCAGGTTGTGGGTCCAGGCGGGATGGTGCTGCTGGCCCCAGTTCGACCCGACGATCACGTACCCCTCGTCGTGCGGCAGGTACGCCAGCGGGGTCTGGTAGTCGCGTCCGCTCTTGCGCCCGGTGTGGATGAGGATCAGCGTCGGCAGGAACGCGTCGCTGAGCTGGACCTTCCCGCGGCTCACCCGGTGGACGAAACGGTCGAGATGCGGGGCGACGCGCTTGCCGACGGCCGCGAACCAGCGCTTGTGGCCGAGTCGCTGAACGAGCCGGCGCAATGCACGGTTCACGGGGGCCCTCCGGTCGTCCGAGCCTGTCGGCTAGCGGCACCCTACGGGGCGAGGCGTTCGATGGACCACCCGTCCCCCGAGGGGTGGTAGCGGAAACGGTCGTGGAGTCGGTCGCGCCGTCCCTGCCAGAACTCGGCCTCGATGGGTTCGAGCAAGTATCCGCCCCAGTGGTCGGGGCGTGGGACGTCTCCGGTGGGGTAGATCGTCGCGAGCCCACGCATCGCCTGCTCGACCGCATCGCGGTCCGGGATCGGCTCGCTCTGCGGTGACGCCGCCGCAGCCAGCCGCGAGGACGGCGGTCGTGTCGTCCAGTAGGCGTCCGACTCGGCGGCGGAGATGTGGCTCACGTGACCGGTCAGACGCACCTGCCGGTGCAGACCGTGCCACACCGCGCACAGAGCAGCCACGGGGTTGGACGCCAGCTCGCGGCCCTTGCGGCTGGAGTAGTTGGTGAAGAACACGGCGCCCCGCTCGTCCACGCGCTTGACGAGGATCGTTCGGGCCGAGGGCAGTCCGTCGAGCGTCGTGGTGGCGAGCACGGCAGCCTCGGGCTGGGGTTCCTCGGCAGCGTCGGCATCATCCAGCCACCGCCGGTACATCTCGAGGGGGTCCGGGGCGAGGTCGCTGCGGTCCAGCGCCAGCTCGTCGTCCGGACCGGGACGGCGGGGCCGCCACGGAGCTTCGCTTCGATCCACCCGCTCCCCTTCACCACGCGGACCCCGCAGCGTAGGGTGGGTGAGGACAGGAGGAACGACGTGATCGTTAACGATGCACCGGTGTACGCCACGATCGCCGCCGAAGACCTCGAGCGCGCCAAGGCCTGGTACTCCCAGAAGCTCGATCTGCACCCGTCCGTCGAGACGATGGGCGGGGCGATGTACGAGGTCGGCGGCAGCCGCTTCTTCCTCTTCCCCACCCCCGCGGCGGGGACCGCGCAGAACACGGTGATGAGCTGGATCGTCGACGACGTCGCGGCGCTGGTACGTGAGCTCAGCGAGCGCGGGGTCGAGTTCGAGACCTTCGAGGCGCCCGGTCTGGAGTGGGACGGTGTGGTCGCCACGATGCCAACCGGCGAGAAGGGCGTTTGGTTCAAGGACAGCGAGGGCAACGTCCTCGGTGCCGGCGAGTTCGCGCTCTAACGCGTCGGTGCCGGACCAGCGCGGTGGTCAAGCGCGCGCGTGAGGGGCCGTGACGGCGGTGGCTCGATGTTCCCCGGCCGCGGTCGTGGACGGGGGGGCCACGGGTCCGCGGCCGGGGAACTGGTGGGTCCCGTCCGTCGCTGCGCGGGACAGCGCGAGCGCATCGTCGGCCGAGACCGCGATCGAGCGGTCGCCGGGTCGGCGGACCAGCCGCATCCGGCGGGGTAGTCGCCTACCGTTCGAACCGGTCACAGGTCCTCCGAGGAGGGTAACGGTACCGAGCAGTACTCGGATACTAATCGGTATCCGAACAGGTACAGGTGCGGACATGGGCGTCACCGCATGGAGGAGCAGCCGGAGCAGACGAGGGATCGTCGCCGTGAGAAGACGCGACGCGCCCTGATCGAGGCCGCCGCTCAGGTCTTCGCCCGGTCGGGGTTCGACGGGGCGTCGGTGGATGCGATCGCGGAGGCCGCGGGGTTCACGAAGGGCGCGGTCTACTCCAACTTCGACAGCAAGGAGGAGCTGTTCTTCGAGGTCGTCGATGCGCGGCTCGCGGATGTCCTCGAGGGCTTCTCGGCCAACGTCGGCGAGGATGCGATCGCGGTCGACCTGCTGCCGGCCGCGATCGATTCGCTCAGCACGGTCTACGCCGACCCCGACTGGGTGCTCCTCGAGGTCGAGGTCCTGCTCTACGCGCAGCGCCATCCGGGCGCACGCCAGCGGCTCGCCGAGTTCCGCCGGGAGCAGCTCGACCGTATCGAGGGGTTCATCGAGGGCCTGCTCGCAGAGGGCGAGGTGCGGCTGCCCCGGACGCCTCGCGAGGTGGCGGCGCTGGTCACGGCGGCCACGATCGGCATCGCCCACCTCGAGCTCGCCGATCCCAGCGGCGATCACCACTCGCTGTACGCCTCGTTCCTCTCGCTCCTCGCCGACGCGACCCGCTGACGACGATCGACGGCGCGGAGGCGCCGTCACCCAGGAGAGCGGGTCCGGGTCCCCCCACCTACCGAGCGGCCGAGACCGCGCTCTCGGCCGCGGGCGCGCGGGGACACGTCTATTGACGGCGCGGATGTGCCGTCACCCGAGAAAGAAGAGGGAGAGGACCTCGGCGATGAGGGCGGGCTTGTCCTCGCCCTCGATCTCGACCGTGACCTCGTTCTTGATCAGCATCTGACCGCTCGCCTTCTCCTTGACGTCCAGCAGCGTGACGCGACCGCGGACACGGCTGCCGACCTTGACCGGGGCGAGGAAGCGGACCTTGTCGGAGCCGTAGTTCATCGCCATGACCAGGCCCTCGGGCAGCAAGGTGGCCTGGCTCATGAAGTGGGGGAGCAGCGACAGCGTGAGGTAGCCGTGCGCGATCGTGCCGCCGAACGGGGTCTGCTTGGCCGCTTCGGGATCGACGTGGATGAACTGGTGGTCGTTGGTCACGTCGGCGAAGGCGTCGATCCGGTCCTGGTCGATCTGCACCCAGTCGCTGGTGCCGATCTCCGCGCCGATCCGTGACTTCAGCTCGTCGAGGGGGACGACTTCGAGGCTCACGGTGGTACTCCTGGCTCGGGGGTCAGCGGCCGAAACGCCGGCCGATGTTCTGCAGGGTCTGCCGGGCGGGTTCGGTACCCGGGGCCAGCGGCGCGATGACCGGCACGGTAACGCCCGCGTCCACGTACTCGTGGACCCGATCGGTGACCGCGTCAGCGTCCCCCACGACGAACAGCTCGTCGAGCATCCGGTCGCTGTAGGCCGCCACCATCGCCTCCTTGTCGTCGGCCTCGGCTGCGGCGGCGATCGCGTCAGCCTCCTCGACGTAGCCGAGCCAGCGGAAGAAGCGGTTGTAGCCGCTCGTCGCGGCGTACGGCGCGAACACCTGGCGCAGCAGGCCCTTGACACCCGCCACGTCGTCGGTGATCGCGCAGAACAGCCGCGCCACCACGGGGAAGTCGTCGGGGAGCTCGCGCCCCGCAGCCTCCGCGCCCGCGCGCACCTCCGCCAGCATCGTGGGGACGTGACTGGGCGCGAACTGGTTGATGCACAGCCCGTCGCCGACCTCGCCGCACAGCCGCAGGGACGCGGGGTTGAGCGACCCGAGGTAGATGGGGACCGGCTCGACCGGCAGGGGGTACTTGTACCCGCCGATGTCGATGAACTCGCCATGGAAGGTGCTCCGCTCGCCCTGCAGGATCGGCCTGATCGCCTCGACCGTCTCGCGCACGTAGGTCAACGGCTTGACGTACGGCTCGCCCGCGAAGCGCGACACCAGCACCTCGGACGACGCCCCGATCCCCAGTCGGAACCCGCCAGCGGCCAGCTCCTGGACCGTCAGCGCGGCGCGTGCGAGCACGAAGGCGGACCGCGTTTGCACCGGTGTGACGGCGAGTCCCACCTCGAGGTCGGTGTGGCTGGCGATCGCACCGAGGAGGGTGAAGCACTCCTGCTCGGCCACCTCGGCGCCCCATACGGCGCCGTAGCCCCAGTCGGCGACGTCCCGGGCGATGGCGACCGCGTCGCGGGCCCCCACCCCGGTGAAGTGTCCGTTGGCCGCGAGCGTCGCCATGGGTGGTACCTCCCCCCTGATCCTCGACGGTTCTCCCCCGACCGTCCGAGGGCGGTAAGGTGAACCGTCGCTAACATCCGGTGCCCGCACCCTAGTCGTTGGGGAAGCGCATGAGCGAGACCACCACGCCCGACGCCGGTCCTTCGGCCGGCCCCGACAGCCAGCTGGTCGAGAGCCGCCTGCGCCAGCTGCTCGACGAGCACCCTCCGGCCACGAGCGAGGCGCCGGAGTTCTGGGGTGCGCAGTTCGATCTCGGCCTCGCCTGGGTCGACTTCCCCGAGGGCCTGGGTGGGCTGGGGCTCAGCCCCAAGCTGCGCGAGCTGGTCGACCGGCGGCTGCGCGAGGCCGACGCGCCGATGTGGAACAAGCGCCTCAACGTCATCGGCATCGGCATGGGGGCCGGCACGATCATGGCGCACGGCACGGACGAGCAGAAACAGCGCTACCTGCGCCCGATGTTCACCACCGAGGAGATCTGGTGCCAGCTGTTCAGCGAGCCCGGGGCTGGCTCCGACCTGGCGGGCCTGTCGACGACCGCCGTGAAGGAGGGCGACGAGTGGGTCGTCAACGGTCAGAAGGTCTGGACCACGCTGGCGCACCTGTCGAAGTGGGGGCTGCTGGTCACCCGGACGGACGCCGATGTGCCCAAGCACAAGGGCCTGACCTACTTCATCGTGGACATGGAGGCCGACGGCGTCGACGTGCGTCCGCTGTACCAGATCACCGGTGAAGCGGAGTTCAACGAGGTCTACTTCACCGACGTCCACATCCCCGACAGCCTGCGCCTCGACGAGGTCGGGGCGGGCTGGTCGGTCGCGATGACCACGCTGATGAACGAGCGTGTGGCCATCGGGGCCGCCACGGTGCCGCGGGGCTCCGGGGCGATCGGCCTCGCCGTGCGCACCTGGAAGGAGCACGGATCGGCCGACCCGGTCGCGCGCGACGAGCTCGCACGGCTGTGGGCCGAGGCGGAGGCAGCGCGGCTCACGGTCATGCGCGCGTCCGAGAACCGGGAGGCCGGCACGCCCGGCCCCGAGGGCTCGACGGCCAAGCTCGCCTGGGCCGACCTGAACAAAGAGATCACCGCGTACGCGGTGGAGCTGATGGGGCACGAGGGCACGCTGATGCCTGGCGGGTACGAGTTCACGCGGACCGACGTGGATCCGCACACTGGTCCCGGGGTCGAGGCCGCATCGGGTGCGTCGCCCCAGCGTGCGTTCCTCCGTGCTCGTGCGAACTCGATCGAGGGCGGCACCTCCGAGATCATGAAGAACATCCTCGGCGAACGGGTCCTGGGCCTGCCTGGCGAGCCGCGCGTCGACAAGGACGTGCCCTGGAAGGACGTCCCCCGAAGCTGACTGCGACCGAACCGAGGAGCCCGCCATGACGCAGGTCGACTACACGCTCACCGAGGAGCAGGAGCTGCTCCGCAAGACCGCTCGCCGCTTCCTCACCGACCGGGTGGGCAGCGAGAAGGTCCGTGAGCTGATGGGCACCGACAGCGCCCACGACGCGGACCTGTGGCGTGAGGCCGCCGGCATGGGCTGGCACGGCCTGGCCATCCCCGAGGAGCTCGGCGGGGCGGGATACGGGTTCGCCGAGCTGTCGATCGTGCTCGAGGAGCAAGGCCGCGCCGTGTACCCGGGCCCGTTCCTGTCGACGGTCGTGCTCGGCGCGAACGCACTGCTCCTCGGAGGCAGCGACGAGCAGAAGAAGGAGCACCTGCCGGCGATCGCGGCGGGGGAGCTCACCGCCGCCCTCGCGCTGCTCGAGTCCGCGCACGGGCTCACCGCCGACACGGTCGAGCTCACGGTCACCGACGGCGTGCTGAACGGCCGCAAGCGCTACGTGCTCGACGGGCACACCGCCGATCTCGTCATCGTGGCAGCTCGGGACGACACCGACGTGAACCTGTTCCTCGTCGACGGGCATGCCGACGGAGTGACCCGCGAGCTCACCTCCACGCTCGACGCCACCCGCAAGCAGGCGACCCTGACGTTCGAGAACGTCGCCGCGCAACCGATGCCCGGTGGCTGGGACGTGGTCGAGCAGGTCCAGCGGCTGGCCGCTGCCGCCCTCGCGTGCGAGCTCGTCGGCGTGGCTCAGCGCAGCCTCGAGATGGCGCTGGAGTACGCGCGCGGCCGCTACCAGTTCGGCCGTCCCATCGGCTCGTTCCAGGCCATCAAACACCGACTCGCGGACATGCTCGTCCGCACCGAGCACAGCCGCTCGGCCGCTTACCACGCCGCACGCACCAGCGACGACCCCGATGAGTTCCCCATCGCCTCCGCGCTCGCCAAGGCGATCGCTTCCGAGACGGCGACGTGGGTCACGGGCGAAGCCATCCAGGTCCACGGCGGCATCGGGTTCACCTGGGAGCACGACGCCCACCTGTACTTCAAGCGCGCCAAGGCAGCGTCGCTACTGTTCGGCGACGCCCGCCACCACCGCGCGCTGCTCGCGGACGCGCTCGGGCTGTAGGTGTCGCTCGAGGTCGCCGACCAGCCATCAGCGCCGACCGAACGCGGTCAGCGTCGGCGCGACGCCATCGTCGACGCCGCCACCGCTCTGTTCGCCCGTCAGGGCTACCACCCCACCGGCATCGACGAGATCGGTGAGGCGGCCGGTATCACAGGCCCGGGCATCTACCGCCACTTCCCGTCGAAGGAGGATCTGCTCATCGCGGCGCTCGACCGCATCTGGGAGGCGCTGCGAGCCGCGCTCGAGGAGGCGCCCGCGTTGGAGCCGCCGGCGGCGTTCGACCTGCTCGCCACGGTCCACGCACGGCTCGGCATCGAGCACCCCGACGCGGTCATCGTGCTGCTGCGCGAGCTGCGGCACGCCCCGGCCTGGTACCGGCGCGCGGCGGCTCGCAACGAGGCGAGCTACCTCGACGCGTGGGCGGAGGTCATCGGCGCGCTGCGGGGCGCCCCAGCCGAGGAGGCACGGGTCGCTGCGCGCGTCGTCACGACCGCGATCTGGTCGTCAGCGGCCGAGCTTGTGGAGCGACGCATCGACGCCGCGCGCTACCTCGACCTACTCGTGGCTATGGCGCGCGAGTCGCTCGGGGCGCTGTGACATGGCGGGCGCGCCCCGCCCCGCCGCGTCTGTTCACGCCGAACTTGAATACCTGGGGGCACGTGACTGCATCCAACCATTCAAGTTCGGGGTCAGAGCTCCTGCTGGAGGGCGGAGCTGACACGCTCCTTGAGTCGTGGCAGCGCGCCCCGCGCCCGCCATCGCTCGAGGTCGATCTCCTCGCTTCGGTCGCGGTCGTCATCGAAGTGCCGGTCGAGGACGCCCGCCACGCCTCCGTCGGAGACCGATGCGTTGAGCTCGTCGTTGAGCGCGAACGAGCGATGATCGAGGTTGACCGAGCCGACCGACGACCAGCGGCCGTCCACGGTCAACACCTTGGCGTGCAGCAACGTCGGCGTGTACTCGAAGACGCGCACGCCCGCTTCCAGCAGGGCCTCGTACCGCCGCTGGCCCGCCTGTCGCACGACCTCCGACTTGGCGTTGCGGCCGTTCGTCAGGATCTGGATGTCCACCCCCCGCTCCGCCGCCTGGATGAGGCCATCCACGAACGAGCGGTCGGGAGCGAAGTACGCGGTCGTGAGGCGGATGCGCTCGCGGGCACAGGCGATGGCGGCGTGGAAGACGTGCTGGATCTCGCTGGTGCCGTGGCGTGCGGAGCTACGCGCCACGTGCACCGCGACGCCGTCGGAGTAGGGCTCGATGTCGGGGACGTTCGCGCCACCGAGGAGTTCGCGCGTGGCTTCGGCCCAGTTCTCCTGGAACCCCGCGACCAACCCGCGCGCGGACGGTCCGTCGATGCGCAGGTGGGTGTCGCGCCAGTGATCGGGGTCCTGGGCGTCGCCGGTCCACTGCTCCGCGATGCCGACGCCGCCGGTGAAGGCGACCCGTCCGTCGCACACCAGGATCTTGCGGTGCGTGCGGTTGTCGAACCGGTGGATGGTGTGCCACTTCGGGGGCCGGAACCACTCGATCCGGCAGCCGGCGGAGCCCATCTGACGAGCCAGCCCGTCGCGCATCCGCGACGCTCCGACCGCATCGAGCAGCACACGCACCTCGACGCCTTCCCGTGAACGTGAGGACAACACGTCGGCGAAACGGCGTGCGATCTCGCCACGCCAGTAGATGTAGGTCGCGAAGAGGATGGATCGCTCCGCCTGCGCGATCGCCTCCAACATGGCCGGGAAGATCTCCCGACCGTTGCGGTAGACCTCGACCCGGTTGCCCGGCCGTACTGGCTCGCCCGTCATCCCTTCGAGGAAGTGGTCGAACTCGGGACTGCCGGGCTCGGGCTCGTCGTCGAGGTGGAACGGGGCGGTGGCTTCGTACCGTTGCTTGAGCGCGCGCAGGCCGTACCCCGTGGCGAGCGTCGCCACGGCCAGCGGACCCGCGGCACGTCTGAGGGCGGCCGACAGCGGGATGTGCTGCTCCTCCCTGCTCATCGGATGGGCGTCCTGACTGGGACCGGCATTCCCCGGTCCGCTCCCTAGGCTGCCTCGCCCGCCGCCTCCAGCGCGAGTCGGACCCCGGCCGAGCGTGCAGCGACCACGGAGCCCGATGTGTTCTCGTTCCCGATCCGCGTCCGCTACGCCGAGGTCGACCAGCAGGGCGTGGTGTTCAACGCCCACTGGCTCACCTACTTCGACGACGCGATGACCCGGTACGTCGAGACGCTGGGCTTCCCCGCGAAGGAGACGTGGCTGGGCGGCCACTTCGACGTCCAGCTCGTCAAGGCGGTCATCGAGTGGGTCGGCTCGGCCGGGTTCGACGACGAGATCCTCATCACGGTCTTGCCGACTCGACTCGGCACGTCGTCGTTCGACCTGAGGTTCACCGCGACGGTCGCCGACCGGCACTGTGTGACGTGTGTGACCACCTACGTGACCATCGATCCGTCCGAGGGCCGCTCGCGACCGATGCCCGACGAACTCCGACTTGCGTTGGAGTCCGACCTCGCCGCCAACGCGCGCACGTAGGTCAGTCGTTGTCCTCGGGATCGTGGTCGGACTCCTTCGCCGACCCGCCCTGGACCTGGAACAGCCGCAGCATCGTCACCAGTCCGAGCCCCCCGACCAGGTTCCCCAATGCGGCCCAGCCGAACACCGCGAGCCAGTCGAGGTAGCCGAACGGCGCCCCGTACTGAAGTGCAGCGAACATCTCGATCGACGCGACGATCACGTGGTTCAGCTCGCCGTACGCGAGGGCCCACCCGGCGGCGACCGCCGCGACGATGTGACCGGATGTTGACTCGTGGTTGTGCTCCATCCAGGTCATGAGCGTGATGATGACACCGGCCAGCAACGCCATGGCGAACGACCGCCACCCGATCCCGAGCTCGGTGAAGTGGGTGCCGATGTCGACCGCGTCGCGCTCGAGCTGCGGGAAGCCGGTCACCACCACCGCCGCGATCACGAAGCCCCCAGCGAGGTTGCCGGCCAGCGAGCCGATCCACAGTCGGGCCACCGACGGCCACTCACGTTTCCCGGCCGTGACGGCCGCCACGGGCACCAGGAAGTTCTCGGTGAACAGCTCACTGCGCCCCAGCGTCAGCGCGAGGAACCCGATGGAGAAGAACAGCGAGGCGAGGAGGTGGTTGCCGGTCTGCTCGGTGACGATGAAGAGCGCGAAGACCCCCACGCCGACGTCGATGCCCCCGACGGCTCCGGTCGCCAGGAGCTGCGACGGTGTGCGTCCGAGTCGGACCTCGCCCTCGTCGACCGCACGTTGGAACGCCGCCCCGATGCCCTTGGTCGCCACGCCGCCCCCTCCACCGGATCGGGAGCAGGAACCTGCCCGATGATCGCCGCGATGCGAAGGACCGATACCCGGACGAGGGGAGGGGACCGGTGCGACTACCGTCGAGGCTGCGGTGTGCGATGGATCGGCGAGGTCTCGAGCAGTGCAGCCGCGAAGGAGGAGTGAAGCCGTGAACGACGTGCTCGACCGCGCCTGGGTCGCACTGTTCGATCGTGCGGCAGCGCTGGTCGACCGTGGTGACGGCTACCGGCTGCGCCACCAACTCGTGGCCCCTGCGACGGGTCGCGTCCTCGAGGTCGGGGCGGGCACGGGCCGCAACCTGGCGCTCTACCGCGACGCCGACGAGGTCGTCGCGCTCGAGCCCGATCGCGTCGCCCGTGGGTACGCCGAGCAACGCGCACGGCTCGCGCCGGTGCCGGTCACGCTGGTCGACGGCGATGCCCAGGCGTTGCCGTTCGATGACGACACGTTCGACACGGTCATCGCCAGCCTCGTGCTCTGCACCATCCCCGACCTCGATCGCGGCCTGCACGAGCTGCGTCGGGTGCTCCGCCCGGAGGGCAGGTTGCGGTTCTGGGAGCACGTCCGCAGCGACGACCCGCGCCTCGCCCGCTGGCAGGATCGCCTCGAGGGACCGTGGGGTTGGATCGGTCGCGGCTGCAGACCCAACCGCGACACCACGGCCGAGCTCCACCGAGCGTGGTTCGAGATCGTCGACCTGGACGCCTACGAGGCGCCCGGGTACCCGCCGATCGTGCGTCCCCACGTCATCGGGGTCGCCACGCCCGTGTGAGGGGTGGGGCGGCGGGCGGAGCCGCGGAGGTCGTGCGAGAGGGCAGCGACGCCCGCCGCCACGGCGCACCGCGCGCCGTCGGCCGGAAGAGGCGGCATCCGAGCGGGCGTTAACAACGGACGAGTCGGACGTGGCCTCATGGCCACATCCGTGCGCTCGGCGCGCACATGGCCCGGTGCTAGGGTCCACGCGCTAACGCAGCGGGACCCACTCGCACTCCCCTCCGAGAGGGTCCGGCGGCCGGTCGCTGCCGGGCAGGAGGGGAAGACATGACCACCGCACGAGCCACCGGCGCGACGGCTCGCCGGATGCGCCGTCGCGAGCTCGATCCGCTCGACAGCTACCGTCATGCGTCCGACGAGGTCCTTGTCGCGTCCGCGTCCGCCGGTGACGGCGCGGCGTTCAACGCGCTGATCGAGCGCTACGGGTCGATGATCCGCTCGGTCTGTCGTCGTCGGCTGCGCAACGAGCACGACGTCGAGGACGCGGTCCAAGAGACCCTGGCGCGGGCCGTGGCCGCGCTGCCCACGCTCCGGGACGGTCGCTGTGTCGGAGGCTGGCTGCGCACCATCGCGTCGCGCTGCGCCATCGACCAGTGCCGGCGGAGCGTCATCGCCGTCGATGAACTCGATGACCTCGTGGACGAGGGTGCACGCCCCGAGGATCGGGTGCTCCTCGACGATGACGCCAAGGAGCTGCACGCCCACCTCGCCGGCCTGTCCGACCGGGACCGCGGGGCGCTGTGGCTGCGCGACGCCGAGGGGGCACCGGTCGCGGACGTCGCCCACTTCCTCGGTGTCACCGAGGGCTCGGCGCGCGTGGCACTGACCCGGGCGCGGCACAAGCTGCGAGCCGCCTACGGCAACCTCGTTCTGACGCCGCTGTTCGCGCTGCGCGACTGGACCCGTCGCTTCCGTCACCCCGTCGGATCCGAGACGGCCGTGACCGCCGCGATCGCCCAGGCCGGTCTCGCCGTCGCGTTGGTGGTCATGCCCGGGTCGAGCGCGGGCGGATCGGGACCGGGTGCCGTCGATCTGAGCGACACGGTGCACCTGCTGGCGAGCCACGAGGTAGCGACGGCCCCAGCCCTGTCCACGCCGACCGACGGCTCCGTCGTACGACTACCCGCCGAGGCCCTGTCCGCAGGTCGGGTCACCGCCCCGGACAGCTCCAGCGTCGAACCGCCCACCATGGACGCCCCGTGGGCGGATACCGAACTCGGACCTCTGGTCGTCGACGATCGGCCACCGGGAGGAACCGACACCGAACGTGTCGACGTCGAGGACGGTTCCGATGTGGTCAGCCTCACGGTCGAGCTCCACCTCGAGGCCACGACTCCTGACGTCCTCGCCGACGCTCCCCTGCAGATCGGAGGTACATCGTGACCAGCCGCTGGATCGTCTACCTGGTCCTCGCGTTCGCGGCGTTCGCGAGCCTGGCCTTCACCCCGACCGATGACGTCCGCGCCGCGGCGCAGCTCGACGTCAGGTTCGACGACCGCATCGGGGTCGGAGCGTGCGCCAAGGCCCACGTGATGTGGGTCAAGGTCGACCGCACGTGCGTGTGGGTCGGCTGGCCTCCGGGCTGAGACTCCGACGGGAAGCGCTCGCCACGAAGTCCTCGGGGCGGTGACGTAGTCTCCCCGCCGCGGGCGTGATCGTGGCGCGTCCGTCACGATCCGACCGGCGAGGGCTCCTGCGTGCGACTCCGCATCGTCGTCACCGTCCTGGCTCTGCTGAGCGCTGCGCTCATGGTCCCCTCCGCCGGAGCCGCGCCGGGGCACGAACCCACCGACCTCGCCCGGCGCCCCGCCTCGCCCAACCCGTTCCTCGCGCTGCTGCCCACCTCGCAGGAGCCCGACGTCAAGTCGTGGTCCGCGTACAGCGCGGAGCACGGCCGGCGAGCCCACGTCAGCGAGCCGGATCCAGGGACCGGGTCGGTGCAGGTCGTCGCTAGCGACGAGTCGGAACCCAACGACACCTACGCGACCGGTGACACGGTCGCTGGGTTCGGGACCGCGATCGGGGAGGACAACGAGGCGCAGCTGTCGGGGCACCTGGAGCCCCTCCCCGCTGCGCCGAGCGGTGTGTACGGGGGCGAGGACGACGGCGCCCGCGGTACGGCGACCGTCACCGGCCTGACGTTCGGGACGGCGGTCAGCTACAGCGCCGAGATCGGCGACGGGCCGCACGGCTCCAGCGGCAGCGGCAGCGGCGACCTCGATTACTACCGGGTCGAGGCCGAGCCCGGCGAGCACATCGTCGTGGACGTCGATGCCTCCGAGGTCGGTTCGAGTCTCGATCCGACGGTGGCGATCTTCACCGGGTCCCAGCCGGCGACGGGCTCCGACGGTGAGCTGCCGCAGTGGGTGGCGTTCAACGACGACGCAGGTGGGACGCTCGACAGCTTCCTGGACTTCACTGTCGAGGACGCTGACACCTACTACGTGCTGGTAACCGGGTTCGGTACCAAACCGAAGAACCTCGATGACTCCGCCAGCGGGACCGGTGCTGAGAGCGAGGGCCCGTATGAGGTCACGATCGCCCGCACGGTGCCCGACATCGACTTCTACAGCTTCTCGCTCGACGCGGGGGACGTCCTGGGTGCGACGATCACCTCGGGCGACGTCAACCGGGTCGCCATCCACGGACCCGGTGGGACGCTGCTGATGGCCTCGAACCACGATCCGGTGTTCGGGGCGTACCCCGGTCAGTCGCCGCTGGAAGGAGGGGGACCCCACGCCGCGATCGTCGCCCACTCCAGCGGTACCTACGCGGTCGCCGTGGGCGCGGGTGCAGGTCCGTACGAGGTGTCGCTGCAGGCCTACCTGCCTGGCTCCGAGGGTGGCTTCGGCTCGGACCAGCAGGTCGTGTTCCTCGACTTCGACGGTGCGACCATCGCCGACGCCGACCGGATCTGGGGCGGCAAGCCCGACGCCCGGCTGTCCCCGCTCCGTGACTTCCTCACCCGCTGGGGACTAGACGCATCGGACGAGGATGCGCTGATCGACCGGATCGTCGCGGTCGTGCGCGAGAACGTCGACCGGGACCTTCGCGGCGGACTCAACGGTGACCGCGACACGAGCGGCACCCGTGGGAGCTTCGACGTCGAGATCCTCAACAGCCGTGACCACCCCGACCCCGGTGACGGCAGGCTGGTGTCCCGGATCGTCATCGGCGGGACCATCGAAGAGCTGGGTGTCCCCACTATCGGGATCGCCCAGTCCATCGACCTCGGCAACTACGACCTGTCGGAGATCGGGGTGGTCCTGCTCGACCTGCTGTCGACCCCCTCCAGCAACGCCAACTCCTTCAACAGCGTCCCCCGCGGTTCGAGCGCGACGAAGCTGGAGCTGGTCGGCACCGGCGTGGGCAACATCGCGGCCCACGAACTGGGCCACGTCCTCGGTAGCTGGCACACCGACCCGTTGAACGCCGCCCCCCAGCTGATGGATCAGGGTGGGTTCCTGCCCAACCTCGTCGGAGTCGGCGACAACGGCGTCTTCGACGACGGCGGCGACGACACCGACGTCGACTTCGGCACTGACATCTACGTGGCCGAAGAGGGTTTCGTCGGCCTCGAACACACCGCGGCCCACACCGCACACGCGCTGTCGACCGGCACGCTCGACGTCGCACCGGACGCCTTCGGGGGTCTCCCGATCGGAGGCGATCTCGGCGTGAGCCCGAGCGACGGCGTCCTCGCCAACGACCGGGGTGGTCGCGCGGGAGAGCTGACGGCGAGCCTCGCACGCCCCGCCTGGCACGGCGACGTCACGCTCGCTCCGGACGGCAGCTTCCTGTACAACCACGACGGTGGCTCGGGCGTCACCGACACGTTCAGCTACACGGCGACCGCCACCGGCCACCCGTCGCCAGCGACCACGGTGACGATCGAGGTGGGCGTGGACGAGACCTTCCGGCTGTGGGGTGACGACCGGATCCTGACCGCTGTGGACATCAGCCAGAGCAGCTTCCCCGCCAACGGGACCGGCGCCCTCGGGTTCGGATCGGCGAGTCAGGCCAAGGCCGTCGTGCTCGCGCGTTCCGACGACTTCGCCGACGGATTGACGGGGACGCCCTTCGCCCACGCGGTCGGCGCCCCGCTGCTGCTGACTCCCCCGGACGAGCTGTCCGTCGCCACACGAACGGAGATCCGACGACTGCTCGGCGGCGCCGGCACCGTCTACGTGCTCGGCGGCGAGGTGGCGGTCCACCCCGAGGTGGTGCTCGAGCTCCGAGCCGAGGGGCACGTCGTCGAGCGGATCTTCGGTCAGAACCGCTACGAGACCGCGGCCGCGATCGCCCGTGCCCTGGGCAGCGTCGACACCGTGATCGTCGCCCGAGCGACCGTCTTCGCCGACGCGCTCGCGGCAGGTCCCGCCGCGATCGCGAGCAACGGCGCTATCGTCCTGTCGGCCGACGACCAGCCCCATCCCGTCACGACGGACTACCTGGACGAGGTCGGCGCTGCGACGGTGTTCGCCGCCGGTGGCCCGGCAGCCACCGCGTATCCCGGCGCGGTTCCGCTCGTCGGCGGCACCAGGTTCGAGACCGCGGAACTCGTGGCGGCTGAGTTCTTCGACCGTCCGCCGACTGTCGGCGTCGCCCGCTCCGACGTCTTCGCCGACGCGCTCACGGGCGGCGTTCACGCCGGGAAGGCCGGCGGACCGATCCTCCTCACCGAGACGCACACGCTGCACGCCACGACGGCGCGCTACCTGCTCCACCACGCGGCCGACCTGCGGGTGGCGTGGGTCTACGGCGGAGAGGCCGCGGTCGCCGAGCCCGTCGTGGCAGCGGTCGGCGCCGCCATCGGCTGAGGTTCAAGGTGCACATCGGGCGTACCGACCATCGAGGTACGCGACACACGAGGTGCACGGTTGTCGGATCGGGCGGTGGGGGAGGCGGGGCTGCCATCGGTCGTCGGCAGCGTGCTGCACCACGCCCGCGAACACCTCGGCGTCGATGCCGCCTACCTGACCGAGTTCCGGGGCGACAGCCAGGTCGTCCGCGCGGTCGTCGGTGAGGGCGAGCGTTTCGGGGCGGCCCTGGGGACGCAACTCGCGCTGAACCGCAGCTACTGCGTGCGGATGCTGGCTGGGATGGTGTCCAACGTGGTCCCCGACGTCGGCGCCGACCCGAACGCTGGACGCCTCGCCCGCCGCATCGGGCTGCCCCTGGGCGCCTACGCCGGCGTCGCCGTCAGGCTGCCTTCGGGCCTGCCCTACGGCTCGCTGTGCTGCGTATCCGCTCGGCCGCGGCCCACGTTCGGCCCCCACGACGCGCAGTTCCTGCACGTCCTCGCCGGGATCGTGGCCGACGAGCTGCAGCGTGAGCGTGACGAGCTCGACGGCGACGTCGCCACGGTGGAGCGCATCCGCGCGGCGGTACGGGGCGAAGGTCTCGCGGTCGTCTTCCAACCGATCATCGACCTGACGTCGGGCGCCACCCGCGGTGTGGAGGCGCTCGCCCGGTTCGAGGGACCACCCGCGCGCCCGCCTGACCTGTGGTTCGCCGAGGCACATCGCCTGGGCGTGGGTGTCGAGCTCGAGGCGACCGCCCTCGCCGCGGCCATCCGCGCCGGCGAGATGATCCGCCAGGACTGGTACCTCAGCGTCAACGCCTCGCCCGCGCTGCTGCTCTCGGGACGGTTGGAGCGGCTGATCTCGGACCGCATCGATCCCACCCGCCTCGTCGTCGAGGTGACCGAGCACGTCGCCGTAGAGGACTACGACGCCCTTCGGGCCGCGATCGCGGGGCTCAGGGAGGCCGGGGCTCGGCTCGCGGTCGACGACGCCGGCGCCGGGTTCGCGAGCCTGCACCACATCGCCCGGCTGCGTCCCGACATCATCAAGCTCGACGCGTCACTCACGCGCTACGTCGGGCAGGACGTCCACTACGACGCCGTCACCGAGGCGCTCGTTCGGCTCGCCGAGCGCTCCGGAGCGGTCATCGTCGCCGAGGCGGTCGAGGCGCCGCACACGCTGGATGCGCTGCGTGGTCACGGGCTGGCGTCGGGCCAGGGCTACCTGTTCGCCGCCCCGGCCCCCGTCGTCGACCTCCGCGAGTCCTACCCGGTCGCGGTCTGATCGCGGGTCGGCTCCACACGGTCGGGCGGGCGACTCGTGCGTTCCGCGTCCCAGGGCGTACCCTGGTGAAGTGCGGTGACGCGCCGCGCCCTCGGCGCCAGGCGGTCACCGACCGACAGCCTCTCCATAACCCCCCACAGCGAACTGAGGTGCACGCGTTTGATCACGGTTGGTGACATCGTCAAGGGAACCGTCGTCCGTCTCGAGGACTACGGCGCGTTCGTCGAGATCTCGCCTGCGGAGAACGCCCAGCCGATCACCGGCCTGGTCCACATCTCCGAGGTCGATCGCGACTTCGTCGAGAACATCTATGCCTACCTCACCGAGGGCCAGGAGGTCGAGGTCAAGATCGTCGGGCTCAAGGACGACGGCAAGGTCGACCTGTCCATCAAGCAGGCCGATCCTGAGTACGAGGACATCCCCGAGCCGCCCCGCCGCAGCAAGCTCGACAAGGACTTCGACAAGCGTCTGCGCAAGTTCATGCACTCCTCGCAGATGATCCAGGGTGAGGCCCGCCGCCAGAAGCGCGGCAAGCTGTAGCTACCGTGCGGGGCTAGTGTTCCACCGACGTCTCAGCTGCTCAGAGGTGACCCCGATGAGAACGACCGAACGCCTGCGCTGGGTCCTCGCGCTCACCGTCGCCGCGTGGATGCTCGTCCTGCCGGCCGCCAACGCCTACATCGACGCGGGCTCTACCAGCTTCATCTTCGCGTGGGTCGTCGCCGCTCTCGCCACCATCGGGATGTTCGCCAAGGCCGGTTGGCACCGCATCCGGCGCGTCTTCTCGCGTGGTGGGGACCAGGACGCGGCCGAGCCGGTCGCTGCTGACCAGGAGTGACCCCTCCGGCGCCCCGCTCGGACGTGGCGCCCGCCCGTCACCCGGCATCGTTCCGCGACCCCAGCGGGTTCCTGTTCGTCCGTGACGGGACCCTGTACCGCCAGGTCGACCGTCGCTTCGCCACCGAGTTCGACGCCTTCGTCGACAGCGGGGCGTACGCGGCCATGGTCGACGAGGGCCTGCTGATCGCGCACGAGGAGGTGGGGCTCGAGCTGAGCGTGGCCGCCGATGCCTACAAGGTCCTGCGCCCCGAACCGCTGTCGACCATCAGCTACCCCTACGAGTGGTGCCCGGCGCAGCGCCGCGACGCCGCCCTGCTGACCCTGCGGATCCAGAACGTCGCGCTCGATCACGGCCTGACCCTCCGCGACGCCTCCGCGTACAACGTGCAGTTCGACCGCGGTCGCGCCGTGTTCATCGACACCCTGAGCTTCGCCCCCTGGACCGAGGGTGAGCCCTGGGTCGCGTACCGCCAGTTCTGTCAACACTTCCTGGCCCCGCTCGCGCTCGAGACCATGGTCGACCCACGTCTCAGCGAGCTGCTGACCACCAACGTCGACGGCATCCCCGTCGACCTCGCCGCCGCCCTGCTGCCGTTGCGCAGCAAGCTGCGACCCGGACTGCTCGTCCACCTGCACGGGCAGGCGAAGGCCTCAGGCAAGCCGGTCGCGGCCGGGGAGCAGCGCCGCACCGCGCGTTTCTCGGGCCGGGCGATGCGCGGCCTCGTCGACAACCTGCGCGGGACCGTGTCCAAGCTCACCTGGGAGCCCCAGGGCACCTGGACGGGGTACTACGAGGAGGCGTCGCACTACACCGACGCCGCGATGCAGCACAAGGTCGACGTCGTGTCCGCGTGGCTCGGTGACCTCGCACCCCGCACGGTCTGGGACCTCGGGGCGAACACGGGCCGGTTCGCGCGGCTCGCCGCCGACGCTGGCGCCCACGTCGTCGCGTGGGACATCGACCGGGGCGCGGTCCAGCGCGGATGGGAGTCGCTCCGCAACGGTGACGTCGACGTCCTGCCGCTCGTGCTCGACCTCGCCAACCCCTCGCCGGCGATCGGCTGGGCCAACGCCGAGCGCGGCGCGCTGCGCGACCGGGGGCCGGTCGACGTGGTGCTCGCCCTGGGACTGATCCACCACCTCGCGATCGCCAACAACGTCCCGCTGGACCAGGTCGCCGGCCTGCTCGCCGATCTCGGTGAGCACGCCATCGTCGAGTGGGTCCCTAAGGACGACGCGAAGGTCGGCACGCTGCTGGCCACGCGCGAGGACGTGTTCGATCGCTACACCGTCGCGGACTTCGAGGCGGCGTTCGCGACCCGCTTCGTCACCGATGCCGTCACCCCGGTGCCGGAGTCGGGGCGCGTGCTCTACCGGTTCCGGCGCGCCTGAAGTTGAGCCGGTTCCCCCTCCATCCCCTCCTGCTGGGATCGTTCCCGGTCCTGTTCCTGTGGTCGCAGAACGCCTCCGAGGTCCACCGCGGTGAGGTCCTTCCGATCCTCGCCGTCGTGGCCCTCGGTGTGGTCGTCCTCGCTGCGGTGGTCGCCCTGATCCTGCGCGACGCGCGGCGAGGAGCGCTCGCCGCATCGGTCGGCGCGGTCGTGCTGCTGTCGTACGGCCACATCGCCGCCGACCTCTCGCCGTGGCTGGGGATCGGCCTCGCCCTCGTGCTCGTCGTGGCAGCCACCCTCGTCGCGGTGAAGGCCACTGAGGCCCACCTCGCGGGGGCGACGCGGGGCGCCAACGTGATCGGGGTCGTCCTGGTGGCGACGACGCTCGTGCCGCTCACGGGCGAGGCTCTGGCGTCCGCCCCGGCGAGCGCCGAGCTCGGCGACGGCGTCGAGATCCAACGTCCCGACGAGCCTCCGGACATCTTCTACATCGTCCCCGACCGCTACGCCCGGGGTGATGTGCTGCGCGAGATCTTCGACCACGACAACCGCGACTTCACCTCGGAGCTCGAGGCGCTGGGTTTCGACGTGCTCGACCAGAGCCTGGCGAACTACCCCAAGACGGCTCACTCGCTCGCGACGTCGCTGAACCTCGAGTACCTCGAGGAGCTCGAGCGGACCATCCCCGCCAGCCGTGGGGGCGACTGGGGACCGGTCTACGCCCTGCTCCGCGATCACCGTCTGGGCGAGGCGCTCACCTCCATCGGTTACGACTACCTCCACCTCGGGACGTGGTGGTCGCCCACGGCCACCTCGGTGCACGCGACGCACGTGCTGACCCGCAACCGCAGCTCCGAGTTCCGCCAGGTTTTCGAGTCGACCACCGCGTGGCCTGCCCTGCGGTCGCTGTTCGGCGAGGACGAGCCGCTCACCCGGCGCGATGCGCACCGTGTGTTCGGCGAGCACCAGCTCGACACCCTCGAGGAGCTCGCCGGACAGGACGGTCCCGCGCCCCGATTCGTGTTCGCGCACCTGGCCCTGCCCCACGAGCCCTACGTGTTCGACGCCGATGGCTCGGTCGTCCTCGAGGGGGTCGAGAAGTCCCGGACCCGAGAGGACAACTACGTCCGCCAGCTCACCTACCTCAACCGGCGGCTACTGGCCATCGTGGAGCGGATCGTGGAGCACAACCGCGACGCGGTCGTGGTGATCCAAGCCGACGAGGGCCCACACCCGGTCCGGCGGCTCCGCCAGGGCCCGCCGTACCGGTGGCTGGAGGCGTCAGTGGGCGAGCTGGGGGAGAAGCTGGGGATCCTCAACGCCGTCCGGCTCCCGGGCGTGTCCGACGCGGCGCTGGCCGAGGACCTGACCCCGGTCAACACCTTCCGGCTCGTGCTCGACCGCTACTTCGGCGCGGACCTGCCCCCGCTGGGGGATCGCAGCTACGTCTTCCCCGACGAGGACCACCTCTACACCTTCGTGGAAGTCACCGACCGCCTCCGCGGTCGGTGACGGAAACGCGCGTGGGTGCGTGTTCCCGTCCTGCTGACGCGCGCTGACCGCGATGGTGGTGACGGAAACGCGCGTGGATGCGCGTTTCCGTCATGATGCCGGTCAGCTTCGGGGATCTCGGTCCTCGGTCGCGTCCACGGTGCGGGTGGCCGGGAAGACGATGACGGCGACAGTCTGGGTCGCGCGCGACAGGATGTACTCGACCCCGTGACCGAGGAAGGGGGCGTCGCCGTGGGCGCGCAGCTGGGTCGCGAGCACGATCAGGTCGGCGCCGCGCCCGTCGGCCGTCGCCACCAGCTCCCCGTACGCGGTCTGGCCCACCCGAACCAGCACCGAGGTGTGCTGCCGGAAGCGCCGGGCGACCTCTCGCGTCCGGGCGGCCTGGCTGCGGATCGCCGGTTGTGCCTTGGGCACCGCCCCGGGGTTGTCCTCGTCCTGGAGCACGACGTGGACGGCGTCGACCTCGGCACCACAGCGCGCCGCCAGGGCGTAGCCGAGTTCCTCGGCTGCGTGCCCGGCCGTGGTCCCGGTGATGGGGACGATCAGGTGACGGAAGCGATGCTCGACGAGCGCTTCCGCGTCCCAGTCTCCACCGCCGCGGCGCACGAGCAACAGCGGGATGGTGGTGCGTGACAGCAGACCGGACAGGGCGGGGGAGAGGGTGTCCGCACCGGTGTAGGGCTCGGTGAGGCCCACCGCCACCATGCCGTAGCCGAGGTCGCCCTCACGCAGGACGGCGGCGCCGATGTCCTCGGCCTCGGTCGTGCGGAGGTCCGCCTCGCGGTTGCGCAGGACCGGCAGGACGGACCGGCCGATCTGCGGATCGAGGGGTGCCCGTCCCTTCTGGTCGATCGTGAGGACGGTGACCCTGGCCTCGTCGCGTAGGGCGAGGTCGAGCACGTGCGCAGCCATCAACGAGTTCAGCCCCCCGCGCGTGGGGACCAACGCGTTGTCCACCCGGGCGATGACGCTGCGGCCGAGGAACTCCTCGCGTTCCATCCGCTCCGCCTCCTCCGGGGCGGCGACGATGCGGCGCAGGACGATGCGCAGCAGAGGCGGGGCGAGCAGCGAGGTCGCGATCGCCATCACCACGACCGCGGTGTACGAGGTCGGGTTGAGCACCCCGAGGCGCAAGCCGATGATCGCGACGACGATCTCGAGCGCCCCGCGGGCGTTGAGGCCGACACCGGCCGCTAGCCCCTCCATCCGGCTCAGACCGCTCAGCCGCGCCCCGGCCGCGGACCCCACCAGCTTGCTGATCGCGGCGACGGCGATCACAGCGATGGCCCACGGCAGCGCCTCGGCGGTGACGACCGCTCCGAGATCGACGTACAGACCCGCGGTGGCGAAGAACACGGGAGCGAAGATCGCGTTGGTCATCGACTCGATCGTCTCGCGCACATCCAGTCGCTGGTAGCGGGAACGGCCGAGCACGATGCCGGCCACGAACGCGCCGAGGACCGCCTCCACCCCGATCACCTGCGTGACCACACCCATCGCCAGGGCGATGAGGATGGTGACCGTGAGCACACCGCTGTAGCCACCGCTCGCACGCGCGGTGCGGAGCACGCTGTCGGTGGCGCGCTGGCCCACCGTCAGCGACGCGACGACGAAGGCGAGTACGAGCGCGATCGTCGTCCCGAGCGAGACGAGGTCGACGCCGCCGTGCGACACGACCCCGGCGACGACACCGAGCAGGATCCAGCCCACCAGGTCGTTGGCCATGCCGGCCGCGAGCACGATCTGTCCCACGTTGCGGCGCAGCAGGCGCATGTCGGCGAGGATCTTGGCCACGACCGGCAGCGCCGAGACGCTCAGCGCCACCGCGAGGAAGAGCGCGAACCCCAACTGGCTGCCCTGTTCGCCGTGGAAGGCGGCCGGGATGACCCAGCCGAGCCCGAAGCCGAACGCCAGGGGTACGACGAGGCTGCCAACCGAGACCGCGGCCGACTGCCGTGCGAGCCGCCGCAACAGCCCGAGGTCGGTCTCGAAGCCGGTGACGACCAGCAGCAGCACGATGCCGATCCAGGCGACCGTCAGGATCGGGGCGCTGTCGATCTCGGTCCCGGGGAAGAGCCACGCCGCCTGGTCGGGCAGGATGCGGCCGAGCAGGGTCGGACCGACGAGCAGGCCGGCTCCGAGCTCACCGACGACAGCAGGTTGGCGTACGCGGGTCGCGAGCGCTCCCAGACCCCTGGCGACCGCCAGCAGCAACAGCAACTGGAGCCAGAACAGCAGGAGCGTGTGCTCGGTGAGGGGCGTCAGCATCGGGACTCCGTGAGGTTCCGTCGCGGGGTGCCGACCGCGCGTCGAAGGGGCGGAGCGTAACCGCACCGCGTGGGGCCGACCTGGGTCCGCGCACGCTCGCCGCGCGATGGCCCTCACGCCCCCCGACACCCCGTCCGTGCGGGCGGGCACCTGGCTCAGGCCCGTCCGAGGGGACGGGGGCGCCGGCCCACGACGGACACCTCACGCGCGACGCTGGAGATGAGTCCGAGTTCGCCGCGACCGATCGGAGCCGACGTGCAGACCACCGACCGCATCAGCGAGATCACCGACCGTATCGGCGAGACCGTCCACGACCTGCGAGAGAGCGCCGCGTCGAGCCTGAACGAGGTCGCCAGTTCGCGCGAGCTGAACCGCATGTCACGACGACTCAGCGGCCTCGACGAACACCTCACCGAAGCCCTGGCGGTGCTCGGTGACCGCATCGCCGCGTTCGAGACGGACCTCGATGGTCTGCTCGATCGCCTCGACCGTGGCAAGACGACGACGTGGCCGCGTCGCATCTTCTGGTTCGCCGTGGGAACCGCAGCGGGTGCCGCTGCAGCCGGGTTGCTCGATCCCCAGATGGGCCGGACCCGGCGAGCGAAGCTGGCGGACCAGGCTCGCGCGACCGCCAAGGACATCGCCGACGACGTCCGAGCCCAGGCCGACTACACCGCGGGCGTCGCCAAGGGTGCCGCCATCGAGACCGCCAAGGGCGCGTTCGATCTCGAGACGGTGCCGGCCGACATCGACACGCTGCGACAGAAGATCAAGTCGGAGGTGCTCGGTCAGGTCGAGGGTGCGCGCGAGGTCGACCTCGACGTCGAGCCCGGCGGTCGGGTGATCCTGCGCGGGCGCGTCTCGGATCGCGCTATCGAGAAGCAGCTCATGGCGGCCATCTCCGACGTCGCGGGCGTCAACGAGATCACCGACGAGCTCGAGGTCACGCGCTAGCAGCAGACGCGCCACTCGTTCGCCCCGAACGGCCGGGTCGCTGACTGGCATCGGGGCGCTGCATCCGTAGGCTGGGGATGCGGACCTCGTCCGCGCCACCCCAGCCATCCAGAAGCGCAACGATCCAGAGGAGTGAAGCCGCTTGGTAGAGACCGGAACCATCGTCAAGGGCACCGTCGAGAGCCTGCAGGACTTCGGCGCCTTCGTCCGCATCGACCCCGACGACGCCGACCCTGTCACCGGCCTCGTGCACGTGTCCGAGGTGGATACCGATTTCGTCGAGAACATCTACGCGTACCTGACCGAAGGTCAGGAGGTGGATGTCAAGATCCTCGACGTCAAGCCCGACGGCAAGGTCGATCTCTCCATCAAGCGCACCGATCCCGACTGGCGCGAGGACGAGACGCCCGAGAAGCCCAAGACCAGCCGCCTCGACAAGGGCTTCCACAAGCGGCTCCGTCGTTTCATGCACAAGTCGCAGATGATCCAGGGCGAGCGCCGTCGCCAGCAGCGCGGGCGCCTCGGAGCCAGCTGACCGCCCTCAAGGTTGTGCTACCGCTTCGCTGCTTGAGCACTCAGGTTGTGCTACCGCTGCGCTACTTGAGCACTCACGCCGCATCCAGGCCCAGGTGCGCCTCGACGTTCGGGGCGAGCGCGACCTCGTGTCCCAGTGCCACGCAGCGGAGCGCCTGCTCGCGGATCTGCTCCGGCGAGCCGTGCAGTTCGCGCAGCGCCGTGGCCGAGACCCGCAGCAGGTCCGGTAGCGGACCCTCGCCAGGGTCACCCGGGTCGAGGACGTCGCGCCAGGTGATGTCCTCGCCGTCGAGGTCGTAGGGGTGCACCGTGCTGGTCACCTCTGCCTGCGTCCTGCCGTGCCCGTCCGAGAGCAGGAGCACGAGCGCCGGTTGGCGCAGATCGACATCGTCGGCCACTGGCGGGATCGGGTCGGCGAGCGACCACGCTCGGCCACTGGCGACGAACCCCAGCCGGTCCGCCCCGAGCGGGCCGGCCAGTGCGAGCAACTCGATGAGGGGCTGCGTGTAGCCCCCGGGTGGGTGAGCTCGCAGCCACGCGACGAACAGCGGCACATCGCCGGCGAACGTCGCCAGGCACGGACGCGCCATCCCGAACCGGCGCACGTCGGCTGACGCCACCTCCAGCAGGAACCTCTCACAGCGCTGCCACTCCACGATCGTCCTCTCCCTCGGTCGAGGTGCAGCTTCCACCCGCGGCCGCTGGTCGCGGCCGATCACCTCCGCTGCACCTGTGGAGAACCCGCGTGTCACAGACGGGGCGGTCGTCTCGTCGTCGGGGTGACCGCGATGACAGGAGGGACCATGCGGATCTTCGTCTCCGGAGCCACCGGGGTACTGGGCCGCCGGGCCGTGCCGGGCCTGCTCGGCGCGGGCCACGACGTGACCGCGCTCGCACGACGGGACGCGGACGCCGAGCGGCTGGGTGAGCTCGGCGCTAGGCCCGTCCGCGCGGACCTCTTCGACACCGCGACCTTGCTGCCGGTGCTGGAGGGTCACGACACGGTCGTCAACCTCGCGACCCGCATCCCGGAGGCGTCGAGGATGATGCTGCCCGGCGCGTGGCGAGAGAACGACCGCCTGCGGACGCAGGGCGTCGCCAACCTCGTCGCTGCGGCCGCGCGCGTCGAGGCGTCGCGGTTCGTGCAGGAGTCGGTCACGTTCCTGTACGCGGACGGTGGCGACAGGTGGCTCGACGAGTCGTCGCCGCTCTCACCGGAGAGCGTCACCGCCTCGGCACGGGACGCGGAACGGACGGTCCAGAACTTCAGCGGGGACGGTGTCGTGCTGCGCTTCGCCCTGCTGGTCGCTCCCGAGTCGCCCCACGGCCGCGACCTCGTCGCGTCGGTCACGAAGGGCTACCTGCCACTGCTGGGTGACCCCCATGGCTACGAGACCTTCGTGCACGCCGACGACGCCGCGGAGGCGGTCGTCGCCGCGCTGGAGGTCGAAGCGGGGGTCTACAACGTCAGCGAGGACGAGCCATCCCGCAAGGTCGATCACGCGGCCGCATGGTCGGCGGTCACGGGTCGTGAGGTGAAGCTGCCTCCCGCTCTGCTCGCCAAGCTCCCCCGCGCTCGCCTGCGGGCACGGTCGCAGCGGGTCGCGAACCGACACCTCCGGGAGGCATCCTTGTGGCGGCCCCAGCACCCGCGTCTCGTCGAGGAGTGGGCGCGGATCGCGACCGAGCCCGGTGGGGAGGTGGCACGGCGTGGCTGAACGCTCGGCGGACCCGTCGGTCGGAGCTGCGACTGCTGCGGCGAGCTTCGAGCACGAGCGTCCCCGTCTCGCGGCGATGGCTTACCGCATGCTCGGCAGCCACACCGAGGCGGAGGACGCGGTCCAGGAGACCTACCTGCGCTGGGCGGCGGCCGATCAGGCCGTGATCGACAACGTCGGGGCGTGGCTGACCACCGTCTGCACCCGCATCTGCCTCGACCGTCTGCGTTCCGCGACCAGACGTCGCGAGACCTACGTCGGCCCGTGGCTGCCCGAGCCGGTGCTGACCGATGATCTCGACCTCACGGAAGCGACCGCGATGGGCGAGTCGCTCACGCTGGCGTTCCTCGTGGTCCTCGAGTCACTGTCGCCACTGGAGCGCGTGGCGTTCCTCCTGCACGACGTGTTCGAGCACGGCTACGACGACATCGCGGCCGTCCTCGATCGGACCCCGGATGCGGTGCGCCAGCTGGTCAGCCGTGCCCGGCGTCACCTCGAGGAGCGCCGGCCTCGGTTCGAGCTGGACGCGCAGCGACGCTGGGAGGTCGCCGATGCCTTCGTAGCCGCAGCTGCGGGCGGGGACATGGAGGGGATGTTGGCGCTGCTCGCACCGGACGTCGTGCTCACCGCCGACGGCGGCGGTGTGGTGTCGGCCGCCCGGAGGCCCCTTGAGGGCCCCGACCGCGTCACGCGCTTTCTGCTCGGGTTGTTCCGTCAGGCGACCGAGACCGTCGAGATCGTCCGCCACGCCGTCAACGGCATGCCCGCCCTCGTGGTCCGCGACCACGGCGACCTCGTGGTCGTGTTCGGCTTCGACGTCGCCGACGGCGTCGTGACCGCCATCCACGCCGTCCGCAACCCCGCGAAGTTCGGCGGGTTGCGTGGGGCTACTGGTCCTCGAACAGGATCAGGCGGCAGCTGAACCCGCCCCGGACCTCGGTCGCGGCGAGGGTCGTGAACAGGTCCTGCTCGGCGTCGTCGGGTACCGGGACGGCCGCGTCGGTGATGTCGCGGCCCTCCTCGCAGTCGGGCGTCCAGCCCTCGAGCCACGGGGCGGGGCACTCCTCGTTGCCAGCCCAGCGGAACACGTCGAAGCCGCGCCGCATGTCGCCGGTGTAGAGGTACTCCGGGTTCGTCGCCGCCTCGTAGAACTTCGCCGCCCACACCTCCGAGCCCCAGTCGAACGGGCTCGCGGTGTCGGCCATCACGGCGGCGCCGATCTCCCGCGGCATCGTCGGATCGGTGAAGTCGATCACTCGGGCACCGGCGATGTACCAGCCGACGCTCATGACCCGGGTGTGCTGCGACGGCCTCCCGAAGTGCGACGTGCAGGCGCGCTTGTCGGTGCGGCCGATCACCGGCGGCTCGAAGTAGCCGATGGGACCCACCGGAGCGGCTTCGTTGTCACCACTGATGTCGTAGAAGCCCAGACCCTCCCCGGGGCATACGCCGGTGCCGTCGGCGAAGAAGCCGCCGATGGCGAGGGATTCGTTGTTGGTGATCATCACCTCGCCGTCGTGGCTCGGCCACAGACCGTGCGCGTACGTTCCGACGTTCGGGGTCGCTCCGGGAGCGCCGGTCGGAGGATCGGGGATGGCGCCCGTCAGCGAGATCAGCTCGGGAGCGACGGGATCGGTGGAGTCGTAGATGGCGTAGTTGTTCTCCATCGCGACGTACATGCGGCTGCCGTCGGCGTTGAACTCGCCGTCGTGGGGCCCGCCGACGGTGGGGACGGTGATGAAGGTCGGCTGGTCGAAGCCGTCGCGGAGATCGACGATCGCCAGCTCCGACTTCTCGCCGTTTAGCAGGGCGACGTCGGTCGTCCCGACCTGCACCGAGCCGATCGCGCCGGTCCACGAGTACCCGACCGCCTCGGTGGGATGGAAGGCGAAGTTGTGCACGCCGTCCATCCGCAGCCCCACCAGACCCACCGGGTTCCACGGGTCGGTGACGTCGAAGAGCGCGGTCCCACCGTCGCCGCCACCGCGCCGTGGTCCCGCCTCGCGACAAGGCGTGCCGTGGTTGCTGAGCGAGATGACGGTCCGCAGCGTGTCGGTCTCGTCGGTGAACTGGTGCACGCCGGGGTCGGAGCGCGGCTGCTTGCACACGACCTGGGAGGCGAGGGTGGTGTTCTCGGGGTCGGTGATGTCGAAGATGAACGCCCCGTCGCCGTACGCTCCGACGACCGCGAAGTCGCGTTCCTCGATCACCCCCGCCTCGACCTCGATCGGGGCGGTGAAGAACTCGAGGTCGGTGCCCTGGCTGTCGTCGCCGAGCGGGCCGGTCACCTCGTTGAAGTTGAAGTTGTACACGTGCTCGAAGTTGTACAGGTCCTCCTCCCCCGGATCGGGGCGGTTGTCCTGCGGCGCGGACAGCGCCAGGAGCCCTGGCAGCGCCAACACGAGTGCGACGACGATGCCGTGGCGGAGCAGGAACGAACGCACGGGTGCTCTCCGAGGGGTCGATGGTCCGTTGGTGGCCCCTTCGCCGTGCGGATGGTCGGTTCCTGCTTCCGCGCGCGTCCTGTGCACTTGGTCGATCGGCCGGTCCCCTCGAGCGGTCGCGGACAGGCTGGCTGACCGGGGGCAGGACCGTTGGTCCCGGCCATCCGAGGGGGGCTCGCCCTTGAGATGTCAGCGGAGCTGCCGTGTACTGAGGTGGAAGGTGCGCCCCGACATCGACCTGCCCGAGCCACGAGGGATCACGTGACCTGAGACCGCTTCGTCCGTGGCGCCCGCGGGCGCCGCGGCGGAGCACCCGCCGCACCGCCCCGTTCGTTCTCCCCGCGCCCCCGGACGGGGCGGTCGTCGGAACGCGCCCCGCGAGTCCCGTCGCTCGCGGGGCGCGTTCTTGTACTCGCGACAGGGCATCCGCCCCGTCGATGGGGCCGTCGCACACGACCCGCCGCCGAGAGCGCGGTCTCGGCGGCTGTGCTGGTAAGGGGACCCGGGCGCGAGCCAATATCGTGCTGTGCTCAAGTAGCCGAAGGCGGTAGCACAACCGTGCTGGGATCACCGTGCGGAAGGTAACGATGCCGAGAAAGCAGCCCTTGGGCGTGCGTGCCCTCAACGCCGCCGGGGCGCTCGCGGGGCGCGTGGGTCTGTCCCCCTCGCTGGACCCCGACGGGTTGGTCGCGGCTGCCCGACGCCGCACTGGCCTGTACGACCTCGGCGACGATGCGGCGTGGCGCCCGGGGTTCGAGCTGCTGGTCGCGTCGCTGGAGGACGAGGCCGGCCTGACCACGATCGGTCGCATCGCGGCGCGCACCCGGCTGCTCGCGCTGCTCGAGACCCGGCTGCGGCTGCTCGACCACCGTGCCCGTCACCGTGACGTGGCCGAGCAGGTGATCGAGCGGCCGATCTTCGTGCTGGGTCTGCCGCGGACCGGCACGACCGTCCTCTACGGGATGCTCGCCGCCAACCCCGCGACGCGCGCCCCGCTGTCGTGGGAGGTGGCACGGCCCTTCCCGCCACCGACCGGACCGGACGCCGACCGCGAGCGCATCGGGGCGACCGAGAAGGAGTTCCGCCAGTTCTTCAAGCTCGCCCCGCACGTGGAGGCGATCCACCCGCTCGGGGCGCGGTTGCCTCAGGAGTGCCTCGCGCTGCAGGCTCCGAGCTTCGTGAGCTACGAGTTCCCGACCACTTTCCCGGTGCCGTCCTACTGGCAGTGGCTGCGGGGCGCCGACGTGCGTCCCGCCTACCAGTTCGAGCGCTGGTTCCTCCAGCACCTGCAGTCGGGCTACGGAGGCGCGCACTGGGTCCTCAAGACCCCTGCTCACCTCATGTGGCTCGACATGCTGCTCGAGGTGTTCCCGGACGCGCTGCTGGTGCACACCCACCGCGACCCCACGACGGTCATCGCGTCGGTGTCGTCGCTGATGTTCGCGTTGCGGTCGGCGGTCGCGAACGGCGTTGATCCGCACGAGGTGGGGCGCGAGCAGCTCGAGGCGTGGGCGTGGGGGCTGCAGCGGACGCTCGACGTGCGAGGTCGGCTCGCTGAGGACCGGGTCGTGGACGTGCGCTTCGAGGACACCGTCGGTGACCCGGTCGGGACCGTGAGGTCGGTGTACGAGCGCTTCGGTCTGCCGCTGACCGGCGAGGTCGAGCGGGGCGTGCGCGCCTACCTCGACGCCAACCCCCGCGACAAGCACGGCCGGCACACCTACCGCCTGGAGGAGTTCGGGTTGACGGAGGCGGACTGCGACGCCGCCTTCGCCGCCTACGCGACCGCTTCGCCCCGTGACCCTGGCTCGGCATCGGGATCCCATGCGGTTGGATTGAGCGCTCCGAAGATATGTAGGGTACACTACGTAACCGAGCGGTGAGAGGTACACGACTGGCCCGGACCCAGGCACAGCGCAAGACCGAGACGCGCCAGCGTCTGCTCGGCGCCGCCGCGCTGCTGTTCGCGCGCGAGGGCTACGACGCCACCTCGGTCGATGCCATCGGCGACCTCGCCGAGCGCACCTCGGGATCCGTCTACGCCCACTTCGGCAACAAGGAGGGGGTCCTGCTCGCGCTGCTCGAGGGCTTCCAGGACCACCTCGCCGCGGTGGTCGAGGCCGAGTTCGCCACCCGCCCCGACCTCCCGACGCGCCTGCACGCGCTGTGGTCCAACATCGTCGACCACCCCGACGGCGACGACTGGTTCCTGCTCGAGGTCGAGCTGTGGCTGCACGCCGCCCGCCACCCCGACCGCGCCCCGACGCTGCGAGCCCGCTACGAGGCCATCCACGCCCTGATGCGCGACGAGTTCGCGCGGTGGGTCGACGAGTTCGGTCTCCAGCCGCTCGTGTCCATCGACGCGCTCCCCCAGGCGGTCATGGCGACCGTCATGGGCCTGGCGATGCAGGACCGCATCGTCCCCGACGCCACCTCCGACGAGCACGCCGTCGCCATGCTGGCTGCGCTCTTCAACGCTCACCTTGGCGACGGCGCGTCCGCGCCGTCGATCATGGGCCCGCGTTCAGCCCGCGACCGAGAGCGCGGTCTCGGCCGCTCGGCAGCCATGGGGCCCCGGGCCGTCGACTCCTAGAAACCACTCAACGACCGGAGACACCGTGCCCCGACTCGACGCCAACCGGATCTACGCCGAGGCCGACGCCCTCGACCTCACCGACATCGACCTGCTCGCCGACACGTGGGCCGACCGGGTCCCGCACGCGGAGTTCGCCAAGCTGCGGCGCGAGGCGCCCGTGTTCTGGCACGAGGAACCCCGAGACACCGGCTTCTTCGCCATCACCAAGCACGACGACATCGTGACCATCAGCCGCGACCACGAGACCTTCTCGACCGAGCGAGGCGGGACCTTCATCCCGACCCAGCGCGAGGAGGACCTGATGCAGATGCGGCTGTCCATCCTCAACATGGACCCGCCCCGCCACGATCGGCTCCGCAAGCTGATCAGCGCCGGTTTCACTCCCCGCCAGATCCGCCGACTGATCGCCGCCGTCGAGGAGCACGCCGACGAGATCGTCGACGCCATCGCCGAGCGGGGCGAGGTCGACTTCGTTGCGGACGTCGCGTCGCCACTTCCCCTGTGGATGATCTGCGAGATGCTCGGCATCCCCCAGGCCGACTGGGAGCAGATGCGCATCTGGTCCGACCGCATGGTGGGCTTCGACGATCCCGACCTGTCGGTATCGCCTGAGGTGCACATGCAGGCGGCGATCGACATGTTCACCTACTGCAACGAGCTCGTGCAGAAGCGCCAGTCCGACCCTGCCGACGACATCCTCTCGACGCTGGTCCACGCCGAGGTCGACGGCGACCGGCTCAACGAGCTCGAGCTGAACCTGTTCTTCGTCACGCTCGTCATCGCGGGCAACGAGACCACGCGCAACCTCATCAGCCACGGGATGCTGGCACTGTTCGATCACCGCGATCAGATGGAGAAGCTGCAGGCCAACCCCGACCTGATGCCCACCGCGGTCGACGAGATGCTGCGGTGGGGCAGCTCGATCCAGAACTTCCGCCGCACCGCCACCCGCGACACCGAGGTCGGCGGCGTCCCGATCGCGGAGGGACAGAAGGTCGTGACCTACTACCTCTCCGGCAACTACGACGAGGACCACTTCGACGCCCCGTTCGAGTTCCGCGTGGACCGCACCCCCAACGAGCACGTCACCTTCGGGGGCGGCGGCGTGCACTTCTGCCTCGGGTCGCACCTGGCCAAGGCCGAGATCGGCGCCACCATCGGGTCGGTCATCCGTCGCCTCCCCGACATCGAGCTGGCCGGCGAGCCCGAGCGGCTCCGCAGCGACTTCATCAACGGCATCAAGCACATGCCGGTCCGCTTCACGCCCCGCGCCGCACGGGGCGCCGCCTAGGCCGCATGACGGTGGGGCTCGACGTGCCTGAGCTGGGCATCAGCCTCCTCCCACTAGGCTGAGCGGCATGTCCCGCCTGCTCACGCTTCTCGTGCTCGTCGGCGCCGCGCTCGCAACCTTGGCCGCGCCAGCCGCGGCTGCGTGCCACATCGCCGCGTTCGTCGAGGACGCCGTCTCGGTCCAGGAGTCGGCCGGCACCGTCACCCTGACCGTGTTCCTCCAGGGACGCCAGCCCTCGTGCGAGGGCACGGTCGACTTCGCCACCGAGGACGGCAGCGCCACGGCGGGGGAGGACTACACCGCGCCCGAGGGCACGCTGCAGTTCGTCGCCGGTGACGACCGCGAGGAGACCATCGAGATCGCGATCCTCGGCGACGACGTCGACGAGGGCGACGAGCAGTTCACGGTGGTGTTGAGCAACCCCAGCGGCGGCATCAGCGGCACGTCCACCCCGGCGACGGTCGTCATCACCGACGCGGGTGGGGCGACCGGGGCCGCGACGGGGGACGACGCCACGGCGACGCCCGGCATCCCCACGCCGGTCGAGGAGGACACGGTCGGCGAACCGCAGTCCGACGCCACCACGCCGGTGGACCCCGAGGTGGCCGCCGAGGTGGAGGAATCCGGGCCCGGCTTCGTCGTGCTGCTCGTGATCGTGTTCGTCGTCGTGATCGCGATCGCGATCATCGCGACCCGTCGCCGCGAGGACTGATCGGGCAAAGAGTTGCGCTCCGGCCGAAGCCGGAGCGCGACATCTGCGTCAGCCGCTGTCGCGGCCGCTGCGGGGTTCAGAGCGGCCGAACATCGGTGGCCTGGGGGCCCTTCTGGCCCTGGCCTACCTCGAAGCTGACCTTCTGCCCTTCGTCGAGGGTCTTGTAGCCCTCGGACTGGATGGCGGAGAAGTGAACGAAGAGATCCTCACCACCGTCGGCGGGCTGGATGAAACCGAAGCCCTTGTCGGGGTTGAACCACTTCACGGTGCCTTCTGGCATGTCTTTCCCTATCTGGTGCACAAGGTTGGGGGGTTCGTACTTTGGGGAACCTGACACCCCGACCGGGTGCGTGACGTTGACAAGGTACACGTTCGGGGCGTCATGTGCGACCTCGGTCACCGCTGCCCTCGCGGGCAGGAGAGGTGCCTTCCTCGGTGAGCGACCGGCCTCGTAGCCTGGGACCAGCACGCCCACGGATGGCTACAGAGAGGAGGGTGACGTCGGACAGCGGCTGTGGAGCCAGGTCGGGACCGGCATGCGCGACGCGCTCCTCGCCCGGGTGAGCAGCTCCGTCGGCAGCGCCGGCGGCTGACCTCGCCGTCAGCTAGCCCTGCGGATCGCGGCGATGTCGTCGCGCGTGAAAGTGCAGTCGTCGGCGGGAGGGTCGAGGCCGTACAGCCGCGCTGCGTTACCCGCGAGGATGCGCGTCTTGAGATCGTCGTCCAGTGCCGGGTAGCCGTGTCGCTCCTGCAGCTCCGCCGAGATGTCGAACGTGCGGAACGCGTCGATCTGGCCCTGCGGCGAGCCGTACCAGATCGAGTCGGTGCCCCAGACCACGTTGTCCGGACCGAGCCGGGCCGTCAGCTTGCCGAGCGTGTGCGCTGCCTGGTCGGCGTCACGGAGCACGTTGAACCAGGTCGAGCCGAGCTCGGCGTACACGTTCGCGCCGGGCGGGATGTCGTGGGCATCGAGCGTCGCCAGCAGGCGGTCGATGCCGCCGCCCGGTGCGGCGGGGTCGTAGGGTCCTTCCACGACGGCGGGCTCGTACCCCGAGTGGTAGACGACGAAGTCGACGTCGGGGTTGGCGACAGCCGCCGCCCCGATGTCCTCCGGGGAGCTCCAGGGGTCGCGTCCCGAGAAGCCTTTGTGCACCGCGATCCGCGGCACCCCGACCTCGCGGGCACGGTCGATCAGTGCCTGACCGACCTGGGGCGCGGCTGGGTCCGCATCGTCCAGTCGCCACGGGGCGCCGGCGGTGTGGGTGTAGACCTTCCACGCGACCACCTGCTGCTGCGACGCGAGGTCGGCCATCGCCGCGAGCTGTGCCTCGAGCGGGCCCACGGTCGGGTTGACCTGCCCCTGGAGCGCCAGCCGACCCGGCCCGCACACGCGGTCCGCGAGCTCGCGTGCCTGTGCCATCACCTCGGGAGACAGCGGGTGGTCCGGGCCGGGCGCGATGGGGACGGCGGAGAGCACGACGGCGGTGGTCTCGGACTCGAGGAAGTACAGCTCGAGGAAGCGCTCGATCGAGAAGCAGGCGCGTGGGTCGTCGGCGTCGCACCGCGCCTGGGGGAACTGGTCACCCCAGAACGAGGTGCGGGGCGCGGTGAGGTCGTACTCGAGGAGGTGGCCCTGCACGTCGATGATCCGGTCCGGTGCCGCGAACGTCTCCGTCGCCACGTCCGGGTCGATGGTCGCCTCCGGCGTCACCCGGAACGTCCCACCCGGGGTCGCCGGGGTCGGTCGTGAGCGCGCCTCCTCACGGGTGCACGCCCCCAGCGTGAACAGCACCGTCGCCATGCCCGCGCTCGAGCGCAGGAACGCCCGGCGGGTCATGCCCCGCCGGCGGGCGTGATCGGCGGCGGTGTCGCGGGCGCGCCGGGCCGCCTCAGCCACGACCGGTGAGACCGGAGGCGGGTCGTACTCGTCGCTCGACGCCGGACCGAGCTCGAGTGGCAGCGGTTCGCCGGAGCGGTCCTCGGGTGGTAGCGGCACGGGCGCGCCTCCCGTCGACTCGCCGCGACCGTACCGCTCCGGCCGAGGTGTGGCGGCGCTGTCACGGGTGGGGCGTATGGTGCAGTGGTGAGCACCGACGGACCTGGCACCGACGCGACGACGCGTGCACACTCGGTGACGGCCGAGCTCAACCGCTACGACCCCCACAGCGGCTGGACCCGCCACGATGTGGCCACGGTCCCGCCACAAGGCGCGTACGTCGCCAAGCGCTGCCCCGTCCGCGCGCAGTGGGACGTGGTCGAGCCGGGCGACCCCATCCCGCTCGACGACACCGTGGTCGCGCGCATGGCGGCGGGCGACGCCTTCGAGGCCGAGGTGGTGGCGGCCATCGTGGCGCGCTTCCCCGACGCCGTCGTCGCCGCGGGCGAGGTTCCCGACCGGGAAGTGGTGACCGTGGCCGCGATGCGCGACGGCGCCCCGCTGATCGTCGCGGGGCGGCTGCCGACCGACGAGACGGGCCGCCGCGTCGGCGAGCCCGACCTGCTCGTCCGTTCCGGCGACGCGGCGGTGGACGGTCGCTGGCGCTACCTGCCCGTCGACATCAAGCACCACCGCGCGGCTGGCCGCGAGCACGATGGCACCGCCGCAGTGGTGGCCGATCTCGAAGGGCTGCTCGAGGCCCCGACGGCCGCTGCGGAGGAGCCCAAGGCGGGGCGACGCCACCGCGACGACCTGCTCCAGCTCGCGCACTACCACCGCATGCTCGAGGCGTGCGGCCACGCCGCTCCTGCCCCCGCGTGGGGCGCGATCATCGGCCGCGAGTCCCGGGTCGTGTGGTACCGGCTCGACCGGCCGATGTGGCGCACCCCGTCGCGGTCTCAGGGCAGCAAGCTGCGCACCTCGCTGCAGATCTACGACTTCGAGTTCGCCTTCCGGCTCGACGTCAAGGCGGTCGCCGGCGCCCACGCCGATGACCCGTCGGTGCCGTTGCTGGTCGTGCCGGTGCGCATCCCCGAGTGCGGGGCGTGCGTGTGGTGGGGCGTCTGCCGTCCGATGCTGGAGGACGCCAACGACATCTCCCTGCTGCCGCGGCTGTCCTGGAGGCAGTGGGCCGCGTTCCGCGAGATCGGCGTGTCGACGCTCCCGGCGCTCGCCGCGCTGTCCCTCGACCGCCAGGTAGAGGGCGTGACCGCAGAGCAGGTGCGGATGTTCGTCGAGGACGCGCGGGCCCGGATCGGCCCCGCCGATGCCTACCTGCGCCCCGGCTGCGAAGCGGTCGCGGTGCCGGGCGGCGACCTCGAGGTCGACGTCGACATGGAGAGCGTCGAGGACGGCGTGTACCTGTGGGGCGCGTGGGTGACCGACCGCGCCGGGACCGGTCTGGTCGCCCCCGGCTACCACCGCTTCGACTGCTTCGATGGCTCGCTGGGGGACGAGGGCGCGGCGGCGGCGTTCGCGGCGTTCTGGTCGTGGCTCGGGGCGCTGCGCCGTGCCTGCGCCGCGCGGGGGAAGAGCTTCCGCGCCTACTGTTGGTACGCGGCGGCCGAGAAGGGGGCGCTGCGCGCGCTCGCTCCCGGCGCGGGCGTCGAGGACGAGGTCGAGGCGTTCATCGCCTCCGACGAGTGGGTCGACCTGCACGCGGTTACCCGCGACCACCTCCTCACCGGGTTCGGCTACAGCCTCAAGGAGGTCGCCCCCCTCGCCGGCTTCGCGTGGCGCGATGAGGACCCGGGCGGGGCGCAGTCCATGCTGTGGTACGCGCGTGCTATCGACCCCTCGACCGGGGCGGCGGAGCGCGAAGCGCTGGTGGCGCGGCTGCTCGCCTACAACGAGGACGACGTGCGCGCCACTGCGGCGGTGCGCGAGTGGCTCGCGAGCACGCCGTTCCCGCCCCTCCCGTAGGGGGAGTCGGTGACGGTGCGTTGGAGGTGGCGCGCTAGCCGTCGCCGCGGTCGACGTCTGTGGCGTCGCTGCGGCGTCGCGCGTGGCGCTACTCGGTGCCGATGGCCTCGATCTCGGCGATGGTCTCGTCCGCCGGCACCCCGCGGGCGACCGCCTCGAGGCCGGGCAGGTAGCGGTCCATGACCACGACGTTGCTGTGCACCAGCGACCGCAGCAGCGGCTTGGTGGGCTCGACGTCCTCGAGGTCGATGCTCGTGCGGAAGCGCACCTCGCCGGTGTCGAGGTCGTACTCGAACGTCCCGATCGCGAGGTCCCAGTTCGCGCGCGTAACGAACGCCATCCCCTCGTCGCGCTGTTCCTCGGGCACGAGGTCGGGGTAGACCGAGTAGAGGAGCAGCTGCTCCTGGTCCTCACGCACGACCGTGACCAGGATCCAGTCGCCCGAGTTGCCGCTGACCCGGGTCACGAGGACCCCGTCGAGCTCCGACTCCTCCAGCGGCCAGTCATCCTCCGTGAGGAACTCGCGGATCGCGTCCTCTATCCGTCCCACGCTCGCTTCCTTGTCCTCAGGGGGTGGTCGGTCCCGTGTCGCGCTCGCTGGGCTTGGCCGGGGCGCGTCGGAACAGCAGCCGCCCCGCCCGGCGGGGCAGGTTCGCGATGGCGACGAGCGGGGCGGCGGCCCGCGGCATGCGGACCTCGGGGCGGTCCCGCTCGATCCCGTCGACGACGGCGGCGACGAGGTCCTCCATCGGCGTGATGTCGCGCCCCTTGGAACGCTCGACGAGGTAGCGGATCGGCGGGTAGCTGCGTGCCTCGTCGTCCATGTCCGTGCGGACGCTGCCGAGGTGCACCGCCGTCAGCACGATCGGATCGTCGCGCAGGTCCGCACGCAGCCCGTGCGTCAGGTGCGTCAGCCCCGACTTCGACGCCCCGTACGCGGCGAGACCGGGCGTCGCGAACACGCCGGCCATGGACGAGATGTTCACGATGTTGCCGCGGCCCCGCTCGAGCATGCGGGGGATCAGAGCGTGGCACAGACGCATCGGGGCGCGGAGGTTGATCGTGAGGATCTGGTCCAGCGCATCCCAGTCGGCGTCGGGGAACCAGCCGATGTTGGATACCCCCGCGTTGTTGACGAGCACGTCGATGCCGCCGTCGTCCTCGATGCGCTCGACGAGCTCGGGGATGGCGTCGAGCTCGGCGAGGTCGGCGGGGTAGGCGCGGCCGCCGATGGACTGGGCGAGGTGCTCGAGCGGCTCAGCCGATCGTGCCACCAGCGCCAGGTGCGCGCCCCGCCGCGCCAGGGCGCGGGCGAGTGCCTCACCGATGCCACGTGAGGCACCCGTGACGAGGACCCGTCTGCCGGCGAGGTGCATGCGGTCGCTCGTTGGTCGGTGGTTGCAGGTCGGGGGGGTTCGGTCGGGGCGCATGTCGGGTGGTCGGCTGGGGCGGTCGACCGCTGACGTGGTCAGCGCTTGGTGCGCGCCTGGAGGTTGGCACGGAGGGTCTGCAGCGCGTTGAACCCGGCCATCATCGCCCGGTCCGGCGCGGAGCCCTGACGGGGGAGCAGACCCACCTGCCGGGCGAACGTGAGGCCGTCGTAGTAGACGGTGTTGTGCACGAGCAGGCCGTTGTGGAACTCCATCACGTCGATACCGCGGATGTCGACGCGCTTGCCGGTCGGGGCGATGCCCTGCCACGGTCCGCCTTCGAACGTGCCGCGGAGGTGCCACTGGCCGACCGCCGTGTTCTCGTCGACCTCCATGATGTTCTCGACCTCGAAGTCGAGATCCGGGAGGGCCGCGAACGTCTCGGCGAAGAACGCGCGCAGGTCGTCGTGGTCGTCGATCGTCCCGGTCACGAGGAACTCCTCGACGATCTCGGGGTGCCACGTCGCGGCCAGCGCTTCGAGATCGCGCGCTGCCAGCGCCCCGAACGCCGCCGCCATGAGCTCGCCCGCACGGGGCGTGGTCTTCGCCTTGGTGGTTCGGGGAGCGCTGGAAGCCGTGACCTCGGCGTCAGCGCTGCCGGTGCCAGGGGTGGCGGTCTCCGTGTCGGCGGTGTCGGTGGTGTCTGCCACGTCGGTGTCTGCCACGTCGGTGTCTGCCACGTCGGGCTCCCGTCCTCGGATGCCTGTGACTCTAGGCGCTGGCTCACACCCGGCGGGGCGTGAGGCGGTCAGCGGCGGCGGACGGGTTGGACCTGGTCGACGTCGAAGTCCTCGATGGTGCGGGTGAGGTCCACGGTCAGCTGCGACCACGGCCCGGGCGGGGCGGGTGGGGTGGCGGCGGGGCGGTAGCGCACGGTCCAGGTCTGGGTGACCACCACGTCGTAGACGCCGGTGTGGGTGTAGACGTGGCTGAGGGTGCCGTGAGGCCACGGGGCGCCGACGTCGTCGACCGGGCCGG